>CAMNNR010000016.1 GCA_946545675.1 uncultured Thermoplasmata archaeon
CGAGGTCGAACACACTGGGAAGTTTCCTTTCCCTCTCGTATACCAGTTTGCAGGCCACCAATAGAGCGTTGTAGACGAGACGGTTGGCATCGATCATGTGATTTAACACATTCCTTTGAGCGGAATTCGGTTCGATGCGGACCTTCAGCGTCTTCATGATTATCGTCCACGCCGTGGACGATATTTATAGTTAAGAGGGGGAGATGGCCGAAAGTGCCGAAAGTGAGCGAAAGTGACATGACAACACATTTTTCGATTGAAAACGACAATCGGAAGGGCGATCACAGATACCTGCGGGTGCCCCCGATAACTCCAACATTCTTCATTCACCCACATTTACCTAGGCATCTTTTCGATACCCTATTCTTACTCTACCATTATACCTCGTTTCCACTTAGCGATCCGACGTAGCCAGACCATCAAAATCATAATATAATCAAGGATGGAATCGACTGTTTTTGGACCTATGCGATAAACATCTGTTCTCACTCATCGGATTCCCGATATGATCTCCCGGATTGTCTATACATCCTTACGGGAAAACCAGCTAACTGAGAACAGGATTACACCCTGTACAAGACCTGATTTTCAATCAGATTTGTTCGATAGAAGTCTGCTAACTGTCGAATACAAGGGGTAAAAAAAATCAGAGGTCCAGGAGTTCCTTTCTCTTCCTCTCGTACTCTTCCTCGGTGATGATGCCATCCTCGTAGAGCTGCTTGTATTTCCTCACAGCCTCGTACTTGTCCTCCGGCTCGGGCTCGTCCGCCTTCTTCTTCTCGCGGTAGGTAGCCAGGGCCTCCTGGATCATATCAGGACGGGAGTTGTCGTAGTCCTCCCCTGCCTTGATGACTGCCTTGATCTGGTCTACGGTCATCTCCTCCTTGATGTTGTAATACTTCTGGGGGAGGCGGTTGCCACAGGGACCGCATATGATATCGTCCTTGATCTTGACGGGGAACAGCCTGATCTTGGCGCCGCAGACGGAACAGAACTTGGGCATGGTGGATCTCTCGATTGGTTTCGGATTTAAGGTGTTTCCGCTCCCCAGGACATGCCGGGGAGCGGTGTGAAGTTTAGTACGCTGCGCTCAGAGCTTCTGGACGGCTCCGGTGGGGTCGTCGTTCCTGATGAAGTCCTGATCGTCGTCGATGATGAGCATGTCGCCGCGGGTGAACCTGACGACAAGTCCGATGACGAATCCGGTGACCATCACGATGATGAACGCGATGACTGCCATGACGAGGGTTCCGAAGAACTTGATCTCGCCGGTGCAGGCGACCACGATCACGCTGAACAGGATGGCACCGAGCCAGCCTCCAAGTCCGTGAAGACTCTGGACACCCATGACGTCCATGATTCCCTCGATCTTACAGTACTTGGGCTGCAGGTAGATGTAGGAGAGAGTGGACAGGGTTCCGGCCAGGAGACCGATGGCGAGAGCGACCCAGGGACCTACGAAGAGGAGGGCGGCTCCCACGGTGACAGGACCGCAGAGCATCGCATAGGTGTAGACCAGGGGGTTGACCTTGGACTGACAGATCATGCAGATGGCGTAGGTACTGATGATGGAACCGATACCGGCCATGTAGCAGGTGGCGGTACCCTGGGTAACCTGACCGGGCACCAGGGAGATGACGAAGGAAGGCCAGAGCATCCAGAGGAGCATACTGGCAAGCCATACGAATGCCACACTGTGGGTGGTGGTGTACATGGGTGCGTCGAAGGCTGTCTTGTCCTTGATACCGAGAGCGACACCGACTCCGAAGAAGGCGGCGCAGAGGTGGACGAGGACGGATCCTCCGGTGTCGACGAAGGTGAGAGCTCCGTTGGTGAGGTTCTCGAGGTCGCCGGCGACCCATTCTACGAGGCTGAAAGCCACAGCGAACCATGCTCCGACCAGGAGATACTGCCACTGTTTGCAGGTTCCGAGGAACACACCGATCGCGATGACGACGGTGATGGAGCAGATGACTGCCCTGATCATGAGTGCCTGGCTCCAGACTTCGTGGAAGTAGAACTGCTGGATACCGAGGTAGAAGATGTAGCTGGTGGCTGCGGAGAGGAGAACCGCAAGACAGGTTCCCCACTCGAATTTCTTGATGAAGATCATCAGGAAAGCGACGAGCATGAGCATGAACCAGATATCGGTGTTCTTTCCGTAGAGGTTCAACGCATCGCCGTTATCCCAGACGCCGTCAGGTCCGAATACGTTCGGAGTGACGAGTGCGCTGAGACTGTTGGCGATACCCTCTTTGGCATAGAACGCAAGAACGACACAGATTACAGCTCCTGCTATGAGCGCCGCTAATCCTATCATTTGTTTCTTTTCCATTGTGAATCCCTTCCTGTACTAGACAGTGGAGTTCACTTATGGCCTTCCGCGTCCAGTTTCTTATCCAATAATAAGACCATGTCGCGGCCTGATGACGAATAGCCATCTCCATGTATGGATTTGACCCACTCTTCCGTGCACGGGGCGCCGCCGAAGAGCATCAGAACGTTGCAGTCGTTCTCTTCCTTCTCATGCACCATCTTCCTTTGCATGTCGAGCGTAGTGGTCATCAGTGCGGAACCTCCCACAGCATCTGCGGAATTTTCCTTTACGGCTTTGATGAACTCCTCAGGAGACACATCCGGCCCGAGATCGACAACTCTATATCTGGCACCGCGGAGCATCGCGATGCACACGTTCTTTCCGATCTCGTGAATATCTCCTGACACCGTACCCATGACCACGACCCCCCGATACCTTTCGGAATCGGTGTTTATGTGGTCTGAGAGGAGCAACATAGCCTCATCCATCACTTTGGATGCGGCCAGGACCTGAGGTAGATACAGGTCCCCTGCGTCGAACTCCTGACTAACTTTGTCCATCCCCTTCGCAAGTCCATCGGAGATTATGGTCTCCGGGCTGATACCTGCATCTAAAGCCTGTGGCAGGCTTTTCCTCATTAGATTCAGATCCCAGGTTTCTACAGATCTTTCGAGGGTATGTAGAAGTTTTTCGTCCGGTGTCATTTACAACCCTATTTGGGTAATGAAAGATATGTCATTGGACGTATTTAAAAAACACATCGTACATGTACGATTTTTACTATTGGATATAATTAATAATATAATAGCGTATCCTACGCCTTTTCTCATCATATTTAAAAGATATGGTTAAATGGATTTATTCTCTCGTCAGTTTATGTAGATTCGTCGCAAAAAATGATGATTTAGTTAACAAAAACGTTGATTTACTCAATATTTTTTGAGAGTCGGATGGGTCGATGGATATGTGATAGGAAAAATTTAAATATAGTAAAAAACACAAATCACAAACTATAAATATAGTTACTTTTCAAAATGCTATATTCGTATTAACCATTATATACTGTTCAGCAAAATATCAATATTGCACGAAAGACGGGAAGAGCACAACCCGGAAACGTGATTGGAGGAATGAAAAATGGCAAAGGACGCAATTCTTGCTGATCTGAAGAAGTCCATCGAAACCTGGGACTTCAAGCTTGCACAGTCCGCTACTCAGGCGGCAATCGACGAGAAAATCCCGATTTCCGAGATTATCGGAGAGGGACTCGGAAAGGGAATGGAAGTCATCGGACAGAGGTTCGATGCAGCTGAGATTTACCTTCCTCAGGTCGTCGCAGCATCCAAGGCAATGGAAGTCGCACTCAAGATCCTCTCCCCTCTGATGGAGGCCGGAGCAGGAGCCCTCAAGGGAACCGTCGTCTTCGGAACTGTCGAGGGAGACATCCACGAGATCGGAAAGAACGTCTGCTGCGCAATGCTCCGCGGTGCAGGATACAAGGTCATCGACCTCGGACCCGACGCATCTGCAATGGACTTCATGGACGCAGCTGACGAGAACGACGCACAGATCCTCGCCGGATCCGCACTCATGACCACCACCCTCGAGTCCCAGCGTGAGCTTGTACAGACCAGGGATGAGATGGAGGCCCCCTACAAGTGCATCTTCGGTGGAGCACCCTGCTCCAAGGAGTTCTGCGACGAGATCAAGGCCGACGGATACTCTGAGACTGCGAACGACATCATCGGCCTCGTCAACCAGCTGGTTGGCGCCTGATTCAGAATACAATTCAAAAAAAGGCGAAAACAATGGCAGCAACTAGACCTCTTACTGTTATCGACACCTATGAGAGATTCCTGAAGGGAAAGAAGGTCCCCGAGTCCGAGTGGGACTACACCATCATCCCCCAGAACCTCACCGCATTGAAGGAAAAATACAAACTCGACTTCGGCGGAATGATCATCCCTGAGGATAACGAAGTCAAGAACGCCCTGTTCCAGGCCGGTCTTGAGATGCTCGTCGAGTCCGGATTCTACTGTCAGGATCTCGGCAGGGTCATGAAATTCACTGAGGAGGAAGTATGGGAGGGAATCAAGAAGACCCCCAAGAAACTCATCCTCGGAGAGGGAAGGGACATCGCAAGGTTCTACCCCAGGCACGGAAACAGCCCCGTCAAGCCCATCATCCAGGGAGGACCTACCGGATCCCCTGTATCCGAAGAGATGTTCATCAAGATCATGCAGTCCTACGCTCAGGAAGCAGTCGTCGATGACCTTGTCGACGGAGTTATGGACACCGTCGAGGGAAAGAAAGCCAAATCCGGAACCCCTTACGAAATCCGCGCTACCATGCAGGAGCTCAGGATGACCAAAGAGGCAAGGACCCGTGCCGGAAGGCCCGGACTCGGTGTCTAGGGACCCGAGACTCCTCTGACCGTCGGAGGAAGGCTTGTCGCTGACTGTCCCAACGCTGGACACAGGATCACCGACGCACACGAGTGCTCTCAGCTCAACGAACTCAAGATGGATCTCTGCGGACTCAACATGCTCGCAGGCTGGACCGTATCCGGCGACACCATCATGATCGAGCAGATGCCTATCTTCGGAGGATACACCGGAGGAATCGAGGAGACCGCCATCTCTGATGTCGCAACCACCCTTGCATCCTTCGCTCTCTTCTCCGGAAACTTCCACCTCGATGGACCTATCCACATCAGGTGGGGTGTCACCACCGCAAAAGAGACCCTGCAGATCGCAGCACACGCTTGCGCAGCAGTCGACAACAACACCGACCTGCTCCTCGCCAACCAGTACTACCCGATGGCAGGACCCTGCACCGAGATGTGTCTCCTTGAGACCGCCGCGCAGGCTATCACCGATACCGTCTCTGGCCGTGAGCTCCTCTCCGGATCCGCAGCGACCAAGGGAGTCGTCCTCGACAAGTTCACCGGTATGGAAGCCCGCATCATGGGAGAGGCTGCCCGCTGCTCCGCAGGACAGAAAGTCTCCGACATGAACGAGACCATCAAGAACCTGCTGGCTATCTACGAGCCCAAGTACAGCAACCCTGACCTCGGAGTTACCTTCCAGGAGTGCTACGACGTAACCACCGTCAAGCCCACCAAGCAGTACCTCGAAGTCTATGACAAGGCTGTCCAGACCCTCAGGGACTGCGGTCTCGACATCAAACACTAAATAAACCGTTAAAAACCGGGTTCGGATGCAGCCGAACCCATTACCCTCCTTCCGCGGAACATCCGGACGCGGAAGGAGGCTCCCGTCGCAAGTAACTGAGCATGAGTTACTGTTTTCCTCCAATAGCGACGGGAGCTTTAGGGTACTTAATTTTAAATAAAGATTACAATTCCAGAGGCACTGATACGATATGGCGATCGGAAAATATGTCGATGTTTTCGAAGCATATGATCGGTTCGTCAATGGTCAGAAGATGACCGAGCAGGAGTGGGACTACACAGTCGTACCCCGCAACGCAAAGATGCTGAAGGAAAGCTACGACCTCAACTTCGGCCACCAGATTATCCCCACCGATTCCGAGATGATGGACAGGCTGTTCATGGCAGGCATGGACATGCTCCTCAGCACAGGGATATTCTGCCAGGATATCGGAAGGGTCATGAACATCGAGGAAGAGGAGATCTACCAGGGTCTCAAGATGGCCCCCAGGAAACTCACCCTCGGCACCGGTAAAGAGAAGGTCACCTGCAAACCGCGCAGGGGAAACTCCCTGAGGAAACCGGTCATCATAGGCGGACCCACCGGTGCCCCCATCAGCGAAAGTATCCTGGAGACCGCTATCGCATCCTATGTCCAGGAACCCATGGTCGACGGAATCGTCTCCGGTGTGCTGAACACCATCAACGGACGTCCAGCAGCCACCAACAGCCCTTGGGAGATCAAGGCTACCATGTCGGAGATCAGACATGTGCGCGAGGCGACCGGAATGGCCGGGCGCCCCGGCATGTGCATCTAGGGCCCCGAGACCCCCCTCTCCGCTACAGGAAGGATGTCCGCAGGGATGGTCAAGAACGGTATGCGCAACTACGACTGCCACGAATGCTCCCAGCTCAACGAGCTGAAGGTAAGCACCCAATTCATGAACATGATCGCAGGCTGGCACCTTTCGGGAGACACCATCATGATCGAGCAGATGCCCATCATGGGTGGTTATGTCGGAGGCGTGGAAGAGACAGCGATATGCGACGTCGCATCCACATTATCATCTTTCGTGGCATTCAACTGCGACATCCACCTGGACGGACCCATCCACATCAGATGGGGGAACACCACGAACAGGCAGAGTCTGCAGGTCGCCGCCCATGCGGCAGCTGCCCTCGATGCCAACACGGATGTTCTCCTGGCCAATCAGTACTATACACTCGCCGGCCCCTGCACCGAGATGTGCTTCCTAGAGACCGCCGCGCAGGCGATTACCGATACAGTCTCGGGACGCGAATTGCTCTCCGGTGTCGCCTCCGCGAAAGGAGTCTCAAAGGACAGGGTGGGCGGACTCGACGCACGCATGATGGGTGAAGCTTCCTCAGCGGTATGCGGAATGAGCATCGAATCAATCAACCGTATCCTCGATAACATCCTCTACAGGTACGAGCCGAATTACAGCACCGCTCCCATCGGCAAGACCTTCCAGGAAATCTATGATTTGGACACGATCCTTCCCACTGCGGAATATCTCGAAACCTACGACAGGGCACTCAACGTCATCTCGTCCTGCGGTCTCGATTTCTGATGTCTGGGTATTTCATTTTCGGACCATACGTCCAACCTGTTATAACCAAGACAAGTCGTTATATATGACGTTCGTAGATTACATAGCATGGCCTACAGAAACACCCATGTGCAAAACACGAAGGATGCTTCAGCAGGCATTGTATTTTCGGATCTGTCCGTCTACGGGGGTTACACCGTGAGCGGGTAGTCCATTTAGGCTTGAATCACAGGCCTTCTATCATTCGACAACAACTGGGGGACGATCCGGCGATCAGCGGGTCTCTAAAACCTAGCCAGCGGGGATCGACACCCCGGTCTCTCGCCTTTAATTCACACTACTAAGAAAATCAGAGCGATAATATGGAATACACATTCACTGACCCTCAGATCCAGCGTCTGAGGGAGTACGGCGACGACCCGCGCGACAACTCGACATTCAGCAGCGAAGAGGAAAGGGACAAGGCATTCAGCAAGCTCATGTCCAAACTCCAGAGCGAGAACGAGAAGGGAATCAAGGACCTCCTCGTAAGTCCCAGACACCACAGATTGATGGAACTCGAGCTCAAACTCTCCGAGGCACTCATAGCCGAGGGATTCGTCGAGGTCAAGACGCCCATATTCATATCCAAAGCGGCCCTCGCCAAGATGACCATCACCGAGGACCACCCTCTCTACAAACAGGTTTTCTTCATCGACGACAAGCGTGCACTCCGCCCCATGCACGCCCCCAACCTCTACTATGTCATGAGGAAACTCAGGGACCATACTGACGGACCCGTCAAGATCTTCGAGATCGGTTCCTGTTTCAGGGCGGAATCCCACAGCAACGACCACCTGGAGGAGTTCACCATGCTGAACCTGGTGGATATGGGGCCCCAGGGAGACACCGTGGAGAAGATCAAACACTACATCGACATCGTCATGAAGACCGTCGGCCTGGACTACGAACTGGTCGACGAGGAATCAGATGTCTACAAACAGACCATCGATGTGGAAGTGAACGGCGAGGAGGTCTGCTCCGCCGCCGTCGGCCCCCATGTCCTGGACCCCGCACACGACGTCCACGAGCCCTGGTGCGGAGCAGGATTCGGTCTCGAACGCCTTATCATGATGAAGGACGGAGACGGAAGCGTCAAGAAGACCGGCCGTTCCATCAGCTACCTCAACGGGTACAAGATCAACTGAGTGAGAATCATGGACGCTTACGAGATTCTCAAGAGATGCGGCGAGGGCCACACCCCCACCGTCGACGAGATGGAGATCCTGCTCGCCAACGATGACCCAGAGTTCCTGAATGAACTGTACAGGACCGCCGCCAAGGTAAGGGACGAGCACTTCGGAAACAAGGTGTTCACCTACGGATTCGTCTACTTCTCCACATACTGCAAGAACAACTGCGCATTCTGCTACTACCGCAGGTCGAACAAGATCGACAGGTACAGAAAGACCAAGGCAGAGGTGCTCGACCTCGCCGCCAGGCTCAAGAAGGCAGGCGTGAACATGGTCGACCTCACCATGGGTGAGGACCCCAAGCTCTACGAGAACGATTATGAGGGACTCATAGACCTTGTCCAGGGCGTCAGGGAGACCGTCGGGGACCTGGGCATCATGGTCTCTCCCGGAGCGGTCTCGAAATCCTGTATGCCCCGTCTAAGGGCCGCCGGAGCGGACTGGCTCGCAGTGTATCAGGAGACCTATAACAAGGAACTGTTCTCCAAGCTCCGCCTGGAACAGGACTATCAGAACCGTATCGACCAGAGAGTGTGGGCTAGAGAGGCCGGCCTCCTGACCGAGGACGGGATGCTGGTCGGTACCGGCGAGACCGCCAGGGACCGTGCGGAACACATCAAGATCATGGGCGATCTCGGCTGTCAGCAGGTCCGCGCCATGACATTCGTCCCCCAGGAAGGGACCCCCATGCAGGCCGTCATCCCCTCCGACCCCATGTACGAGCTCAAGGCCATCGCGGTCATGAGGCTCGCCTATCCCGATAAACTCATCCCCGCCTCCCTCGATGTTGAGGGCATCGCGGGACTCAAGACCCGTCTGGATGCGGGAGCTAACGTCATCACCTCGATTGTCCCTCCCAACGAGGAACTCGCAGGTGTTGCCAACCCCACCCTCGACATCAACGACGGACACCGTTCCGTCAGCTACGTTCACCACCTCGTCGAGAGCATGGGCAAGCACGTGGCATCCAACGAGGAGTTCAGACAGTTCATGGAAGCAAACCGCCCGGAGGCAGTGTATTGATCATCGGAATCGTCGGCGGCATCCTTCAGGGTATGGAGGCGGTGTACCTCTGCAAGCACGCAGGATACACTTCTCTTGTCATCGACAAGAACCCGAAGGCCCCCGCCATGTATCTCGCAGACAGGTCGGAGACCTGCGACGTATTGAAAGAGCCAGAAAGGGCAAAGCAGATCTTCTCGGAATGCGATGCTGTCCTCCCCGCAGTGGAGGATCTCGAAGTGCTCGAGTTCCTTGACTCCGCCATGAAAGAGGTGGGAAAGCCCTTCCTCTTCGATCTCGAATCCTATCGCACATCCTGTTCCAAGGAAAAATCCAACGAACTCATGGCGAGACTCGGCACCCCCATTCCCCAACCCTGGCCGGAATGCGGATTCCCCATCATCGTGAAACCCTCATCCCAGAGCGGGAGCATCGGGGTCAGCGCGGTGAAGAACGAGGAGCAGAGGCTGCGCGCACTCGAAAAGGTCGCAAAACTCAACGACACACCCATCCAGCAGGAGTTCGTCTCCGGGAAGAGCGTGTCCATCGAGGTCATCGGCAACGGTAAGACAGCGAAAGCTTATGTCACCACCGAGGTCGTGCTCGATTCCAACTACGACTGCAAGCAGGTCGTCTGCAGCAGCAACATCCTGCCCGAGAAGGACGATAAGGAGTTCGTGGAGATCGGTAAGGCACTGGGTGAGGGCATAGGGCTCAAAGCGCTCATGGACGTGGAGGCCATCTACACAAAGAAAGGCCTCCGTGTCCTGGAGATCGATGCGAGGATACCCAGTCAAACCCCAGCCTGCATCTGCGCAGCCACCGGGATCAACCTCCTGGAAGAACTGGTATGTTCCAAACTCGGGAAGGAATCCGGCAAGGTGAGGAAGGACGGATGCGCCATATACGAGCACTATGTGATCCGCGGAAGCGCTCTCTACACATGCGGTGAGAAAGAATTCAGCCACGTGGAGGCACCTGAGTACATCAAGGACTTCTGGGGTGCCGACGAGGCCATAACGGATTTCAAAACAGGAAAGTACGAATGGAGGGCCACGGTGATTTTCACCGGAAAGGACTACCAGGACGCGGTTCACAAGAAGAAACAGTTTATCAAGAACGCCATGGACAACTGCGAGCTTGAGGAATACATTGACAGGACACCGGAGATGGTTTGAAAATGACAAGACTGACCGACAACGACGTGAAAGACATCCCGCAGAAACTCGGAGAGCTGGAAGAGTTCCTCGAGAAGCACACCGGGAGGAGCATCAAGAAACTGGCCTGCGAGGCCGTTGGAATGTGGGAATACGCGGTGGACCCCAAGGAGTACACCATCGCAGTGGTCCCCGTGACCACCGGGGAGGGAGTCATCAACGGATTCTCCGAATCCGTCAAGGAGACCTGTACCTGGCTGGGATTCGATGCGTTCATCACCGAGCACACCGACATCCACGGATTCAGGGAAGCCACCGAGAAGAAAGTCAACATCATCTTCATGGCCGACGATGACGACTTCGTCGCATACAACCTCCAGGCGAGGAAATGCGCATACAACTCTATGAGCACCGCCAAGGCATACCTTGCAGCCCTTGCGGCCGCCACCGACCTCCTCGTGAAGAAGGAAGTCCTCGTCGTGGGAGCCGGAAGGGTCGGAAGCAGGATGGCGACCCTCCTCCTCGCCAAAGGAGCGAATGTGACCATCACCGACATCGACCTCGAAAAATGCAAGGCAATCCAGAAGGAATATCCCCGTGTCAAGATAGCAGAGGATGTCAGGGAAGCCATCAGGAACCACAAGTACATCCTGAACGCATCCCCTGCCCACATCGAGACCGAGGACATACAGGAAGGAGCGATCATCTCTTCCCCCGGCGTACCCAATACATTCGACGCCGAGGCCTACAAGAAGGCGCTCATCATCCACGACCCTCTGGTCATCGGAACCGCAGCAATGGCGATGGAGAGTGCCTACTTCTCCTACCTCGGCTGCAGAAAGTGATTTCTGGCACTTATAAAACATAAAAATGCCGGGGGTAACTCCCCGGCAAAAGGTTTACTGTTTGTCGCTCGTGTTGTAGATGAGGACACGCTTGCCGTTGACGACCTGTCCGAAGAGTTCGTCCACGACCTCCTGCGCCCTATAACGGACGACCTGGACTCTGGACTTGTTCTCAGAGACGTGGATGTTCCCGACGTCCTTGTGGTCGATCTCGGCCGTGTTCACGACGAACTCCCTGAGTTTGTCGACATCGAGACCGTCAGCGGCACCGACGTTGAGTTCCAGACGGTCGAAGGACATGTCCTTCTTGGGGCGTGCTGCCCTGACGATACCAACATATGAGTGGAGAGGACGCGGGTGCTCGGGGACTCCCTGCGGGGTGTACTGGAGCTTTCCGCCCTGTTGGGAGGCGGGCTCGTGCACGGGTTCCGGCTTGGGCTCGGCCTTCTTCGGTTCTGCCTTTTTGGGCTCGGCCTTCTTGGTCTCCTTCTTGGACTTGGGTTCCGCCTTCTTAGCCTCGTTCTTGGGCTGCCTGGGCGAGTCCTCGTGGTCCAGTTTACCTCTGAGAGTACGGTCGCCTGCGGGTGCTCCCTTGGGCTCCTTGGTCTTGCTCTCACGCTGTTTCCTGGGAGTCTGGGTCTTCTCGGCCTTCTGACGCTGGGGGTTCTGTTTGCGGGGTTCCTTCGCGGGGATCTCCTCCACCACGTCGTCGGTGTAGATCTCGGACTTGGGCTTCATCTCGTTGATGGGTTTCCCGACCGCCTTCCTGATAGCTTCCAATCCCTTCAGGTCATCCGCGGTTACGAAAGTGATGGCCTTTCCGGTCCTTCCCGCACGTCCGGTCCTGCCGATTCTGTGCACATAGGTCTCGGAATCGACGGGGATGTCGAAGTTCACCACGAGATCCACATCGTCGATGTCGAGGCCTCTGGAGGCGACGTCGCTTGCGATGAGGACCTGAAGCTCCCCTTCGGAGAACTCCCTGATGATCTTCTCGCGCTTGTTCTGACCCACGTCTCCGTGGATACCCTCGACGTCGTACTTGTCCCTCTTGAGCTTACGGGCGAGATAATCCACCTTGCGTTTGGTCCTGCAGAAGACCATGATCTTGGGATAGTTGGCCTCGATGATGTGGATAAGCTCGTCGCGCTTGGAATCGCGAGTGGTCATCACATAGTACTGCTCGGTGAGGTCCAGGGTGAGTTCGTCCTTGGAGACGAGGACCTCCTCGTGGTTTTTCATGTGCTTGACGGCGAGTTTCTTAACATCCTCGGGCATGGTCGCGGAGAACATCATGGTCTGCCTCTTCTTGGGCACACGGTCCAGGATCATGTTCACGCTGGGTGCGAATCCCATGTCCAGCATGCGGTCAGCCTCGTCGAGGACGACGATGGAGATGTTCTTCAGGTCCACGAGTTTCCTCTCAATCAGGTCCTTGAGCCTGCCGGGGGTGGCGATGACGACATCCACTCCCTTCTTGATCTGCTTTGCCTGGTTCTCTATGTTAACTCCGCCGTACACCGGGATGCAGACGTGCCCGCTGTACTCCGAGAGGTTGTTCAGTTCCTCGGAGACCTGTGATGCGAGCTCCCTGGTGGGCACCAGGACCAACGAGGTCGGGTCCCTTGACCCTGACCTGGTCCTGCTCAGTATAATGGATCCGTAGGTCCCGGTCTTCCCGGTACCGGTCTGGGCCTGTGCGAGGAGGTCCCCGCCCTTGAGGCCGACCGGAACCGCGGCTGCCTGCACCGGGGTGGGTTCGGTCCATCCGACGGATCTGAAGGCTTTCAAAACGTCTTTCGAAACGCCCAGATCCTCAAATCTGTTTTGTGTCATTGTAGTTCACTTTGGAAAGGAAAATTCAATCAATCCGCGACGACCGCGGACAATCTAGTTCCAAAGGGGACGTATATATTATCCTTTATAAACTGTCGCACGCGGGCGGATAAAGGTACCGCCCGCGCGCATGAATGGTTTCAGAGCTCGATGGTGAAGCCGTCGAGGTGCAGGAGCTTGTCCTTACAGGACTTCTCGCAGTGCCTGCATGCGGTACCCGCACACTTATCGGATGCCACGCTGGCGATTGATCCGCCGTCGCAGGGGCTGATGGAGATGGCATGCTCGGGGCACCTCTTGACGCATTTGCCGCAGAGGATGCATCCCTCGACCTTGCCGGTGAGGAATGTGCCAGACTCGACGGTTACGACGGGGCACTGCTCGGTGTCTGGCAGGTCGGCCTTGGCGAGCCTCTTGACGTCGACGTGCTCCTTAGGCTCTCCGAGGGGCTTCATGTTGTACATGGCGAGCATGTCGTCGTACATGGACATGGGCATGCTGGTGCACCATACGGAATATTCGATGGAGTAGAGGTTCTTGAAGGTCTCGGAGGTGGCGAACATGCAGTGTTCGGTCTTGAGCTTCTCCGCGAACTTGCGAAGGTGGTCCAGGTCCTCCTGTCCGCTGGCGAGCTTACGGGCCATCTCGATGGAGGTGTTTCCGAACTGGATGATGTGCTCCGCTCCGGGGACGACCATTCCGATTCCGAGTGCCTTGAGTGCATCCACGTACAAACCGGAGGCACCGGACATGTAGGCGGTCTTCACGTCTCCGGTCCACATGCCTGCGGCATCGAGGAGGGTGAGGAACCCGGCCCTCATGGCACCGATCGCCTTTCCTGCCTCGTCCACGTCGTGGGAGGAGATGTCGATGCCATCCTGCAGGTGCAGCTTTCCGTCGGCGGTGTTGATGTTGGGAGGGGTGATGATTCCGGTCTTGATACCGCAGTAGAGAGCGGCAACGGTACCGGTTCCGGTGATTCCGACCGCGCGGAGCTTTCCTTTTTTCACGACCTCACCGGTCAGGGGGTTGATGGTGTCTCCTTCCTGGGGGATCATGCTCTCGTCGAGGACAGTGCACCGCCATCCGTCGTCGGTGAGGTTGACGTCGGAGATAGCGCCGGGGGCTGCGAGCATTCCCCTCTCGATCTCCTGACCCTCCATGGCGGGTCCCGCTGCCGCGGAACCGGTGAAGATCCTTCCGTCGCCGCAGATGAGTGCCATCTCGGCGTTGGTTCCGTAGTCGACGACAAGGCAGGGTTCCTTGGCATCGGCGACGTTGGTAACGAGCAGCATTGCGATGGCGTCAGCTCCGATCTCGTGCCTGACTGCAGGGGGGATGATGACCTCTGCATCGGGCATGCCGATGAGGCCCATGTCGGAAGCCTTGAGGATGGCTCCGTTACGCTCGACCTTCTGGACCCCGAGGGTCTTGAGCATGTTCTCGCCTGCGAAGGCGAGGTCCCTGATCTCGATGTTCTGGAAGAGGGACATCTGGAAGGTGTTACCGCAGACACCGACCTTCTTGACCTTCGAGAGGTCGATGTTGAGTTTGGCGAAGAGCTGGTTGGCGCACTTCACGATAAGCTTGTTGGCGACATCGGCACCGGACTTCATGGCGAAGTTGACGTGATCGATGACGTTCATTCCCGGGATCGGGTGTCTCTGGGTGATAGCGGTTCCCACGGTTTTGCCGGTGGAGAGATCGATTGCCTGGCAGCGGAGACCGCTAGTTCCGATGTCAAGTGCGATTGCGTACTCGGTCATGATTATCTGGGATACGCATGTGTGTAGACGACTTAAACCTTTTTTAGGGCGCGTGCGCGCGCCTGGGTGGCTTGCATTACCATAGCCTCTGGAAGTCGATTGTTAACCCCTTCCATGCCTGCTCGTTTCCCCTGCAATGAAGGAGAAATGCACTCGAAATCTAAACCATACCAACTCCCAAATACAGCGAAGCCGATACCCTCCGCCATGGCCAAGAAAGACGATAAGACTGAAGGTCAGAAGCTCGAGGAGAAACTTCTCCTCAAGTCCGAGATCGTCGGCATCGACAACGATAAACTCCTCGAGGAAGCACACGACTACTGCGAGGAGTACAAACAGTTCCTCTGCCACAAGACAGAGCGTGAGATCGTGGACTACACCGTCCCCATCGTGAAGAAGCTCGGTTACAAGGAGTTCGTCCCCGGTACCAAGTACAAGCCCGGTCAGAAGATCTACTTCGTCAACCGCAACAAGAACCTCATCACCATGACCTTCGGAAAGAGGCCCCTGGTCGAGGGAGTCAGGATCAGCGTGGCGCACGCGGACAGCCCCCGCCTCGACTTCAAGCCCAACCCCCTCTTCGAGGCCACCGACATGGCGTTCTTCAAGACCCACTACTACGGCGGCATCAAGAAGTACCAGTGG
>CAMNNR010000017.1 GCA_946545675.1 uncultured Thermoplasmata archaeon
GAACGTGGACGGGAACCTCGTCGCCTACAATTACGGCCGCGTCTCGTCGCTGGCCGTGGACCCCATCGAGAAGAAGCCCCTCTATCACTTCAAGCCGGGATCGGACATCTTCTCGGTCGGAGGGATAGGGTGCAACCTGCACTGCAACTACTGTCAGAACTACTCCATATCCCAGTCGCCCATAGGCAAGAAGAGGACGACGTACAAATCTGCATCAGACCTGGCTGCGCTGTGCAGACAGCAGGGACTGTCCCAGATCGCCTTCACATACAACGAACCCACGATATGGTACGAATACATCCGCGACCTGGCCGAGCAGGACCCTGATCTGGATATTGTGATCGTGAGCAACGGGATGATCCGCGAGGACCCCCTCAGGGAGATGTGCAGATACGTCAAAGCGATGAACATCGACGTGAAGGCCTTCGACCAGACCTTCTACACCAAACTGTGCGGCGGGAATCTGGAGGCCGTGAAGACCTCCTGCGAGGTTGCCCATGCCTCCAAGGTCCATCTGGAACTGACCTACCTGGTCATCCCCGGGTACAACGACGACCCCGAAGAAGTGAAGAAATTCGTCAGCTGGGTATGCGACTATATCGACCCCGACGTCCCTGTGCATTTCACCAGGTTCCACCCTGATTACAACATGCGCGACGTCCGCCTTACTCCGGTGGATACGCTCCTCAGACTGCAATCAGTTGCTGAAGAGGCTGGCCTGAACTACGTCTACGTAGGAAACGTGATGACCGAGGACGGTTCCAACACCTACTGCCCCGAGTGCGGCGAACTTCTCATAAAGCGCACAGGGTACCGGGTGGACGTCATCGGATTGGAAGGGGACAGGTGTGCGTTCTGCAAACACCGCATAAACATCATAAGATGAATAGCGGGTTCCCAAACACCAGGACGAATACCAGAGCCGCTGTCAGGGGGACCACGAAGGGCATCATCGGCGTGACATACATCTCGTATATCCCATTCTCGCGATACCTGTCGCAGATCTCTTCCACGTCTTCGTCGGCCGGGATTCCGCATCTTACGCGCTCCCCGCCAACTATGTTCTCAGCGGGCCATGCGAAGGAGATGGGGACCATCACCGCAGGCATCATGTATCCGCGGTAGAAACCGCGTATCAATCCCTGGTTCTGAAGATTCATGTATGTGCAGTATACCGCACACCCGACTACTGATAATATCGACCCCAAGAATAATGTCGCGACTGCCGGAGGGAAGAGGGTCTTCAGTATTGCTGGCACATCAGAGAAAAGACTCGATCCGAAGTCGGGATATACAGGAAATGCAAGTGCGATCGCCATGAGACATTTTGCATCCGCACCTCCGCGAATCAGTCCCGTGTAAAAGCCCACGACGAAGAGACAGCAGTACAATACCGAAATGGAACAACCCGTTGCCATCGCATTGCCGTCCGCGATTAGCAGTGAAACTATCGCGATCGTCAATGAAAGCAATCCAGCGGTGAGGCTTATCCTTTCGGATTCCACAAGGACGGAAAGCAGGAACAACGCACCGGCTAGAAGGGATGCCGCCATCGTGAACGACAGATTACCGGTTAGATGACTGGTGAACAAATGCCCCGTGAGACCTATGATGCCTATCGCCGCCCAGTGCATGTCAGAGACCTCCCTTGTGCGGAAATCATCTCTCGAGGCTGAAATCATCAGCAATATGACCGATATCGTCGTAACCGTTTCGACAACCGATGCGAGTTCCATGAGTTCTCCACTCATATATATTTAATAAGACTCCGACGTTGCAAGTACATATGTACACGGGCAGGTCCAAAGTCATTTTCAGCCTCTTCGCGGTCCTCGCACTCGTCTCGGTGACTGCGACAATTGTGACAAGCGACGATTCTTCAGCGGAAGCCGTGAGCGGCACCCAGCTGAGTCTCGTCGCCACTGACCAGACCCTCAACGTTATCGCTGGAAACTCCAGCAGCGTCACGCTGTTCGTGTACCATACGTACGACGACTTCCGCGTGATGACCGTCAAGGCCACCACCGATGCGGAATTCGTCAAGATAACTACAAACTTCGAACCCGGTACGCTGCCTGCAAAGACCGAGCCCCCGGCAGCCATCACGCTCACCGCCCTGGCTGAGAAGTACGCCCACCAGGCCAGTTACACCATCACCCTGACCTTCACCGTACAGAACGCCACTACCACCGAGACGGGAACGGCAACCCTCGCGTTAGATGTCCACTCCAATCTCACATCGGACAAATACAACAAGTTCATCGGTTTCATCCCCAACACCCTTGACGGATTCCTGGGAGAGATCTGGTTCACCGCCCTTGTATCGTTCTTCTGTATGCTGGCGATCGGCTACGCGGTGATGTTCGTGGCAGTACCCGTTTGCTCCAGGATTGTAATGAAGAAGGACGATCCCGAGAGGGCGACCCTGAAGAAGCTCCTCTACAACCTCTGCCAGGTCATCGTCTGGCTTTGGGTCATCGGACAGGTCGCACGCATCATCGGCCTGGAAGAGGGATGGATAGACTTCATCAACAGGCTGTTCTACCTCGCATACGTCGTGGTAGGCCTCATCGTCGGATGGAAACTCTACAAGCTCATCGTGGACACCGTCATCAGGAAGATCATCGACAAGGCCGATGACTACTCCGGCAAGGACGCCGCCACGGACTTCGAGAGCTTCCGCCCCCTGTTCCTCTACATCGGAGAGATCATCCTCGCCATCATCGGAACCATGCTCATCATGAGCCTGCTTGGATTCAATCTCGCAGCGGTCATCACCTCCGCCGGACTCGTATCCCTCGGAATATCCATGGGTGCGCAGGACGTGCTCAAGCAGTTCTTCAGCGGCCTGGAGATCCTGGCCACCCGTCCGTTCAAGAAGGGCGACCTGGTAAGGGTCGGTGTCGACACCACGATCTACAAGGTCCGCCGCGTAAATGTGATGAACACCCTCCTGGAGAACTGGGACAACACCGACGTGAACATCATGCCTAACAGCGTGATCACCACCAACAAGATCCAGAACCTGACCCGCGAGACCCTCGTCTCCAAGGTCTACCTCACCGTCGACGTGGGATACGGGACCGACGTGAACCTTGCCCGCAAACTGGTCCAGGAAGCAGCCTGCGAGAACCCCCACGTCATCGTGGACGGAAGCGTCACCCGCCCCTATACCCGTCTCGACGCATTCCTCGACAGCAACCTGAACATCAAGCTCGGGTTCTACGTGGACAACTTCAGCAGCCAATGGGCGGTCTCCGGTCAGATCAGGCAGACCATCATCGACAAGTTCAGGGCGAACGGCGTGAACATCGACTACGACCAGATCGTAATCCACAACGCGGTACCTGAGGTTCGTGCGGAAGCCGAGAAAAAGGCTGCCGGCGATTCGTCGGTTTCTCAATGAATTTCGAATAAAGCCCATAGGTTCACGGAATTCGTAAAACTTCTTCCAATTTCCTTAACCCACAGACCTTGGGGTTAAGGAAATCGTACTCCCCTCCATTATTTTATTATACTTCTGAGCACTACACGGGAACATCAGCGACAGCGCTAGGTGCTAAAATGATTGACAACCTCGACAAACGTATACTCGAGATAATGAAGAAGGACTCCAGATGCCCCTATGTTGAGATCGCCGACAAACTCGGTGTATCGGAGGGAACCGTCCGCAGCAGGGTCCACAAGATGACCGAGGACGGTATCATCCGCGGATTCACCATCAAGACGAGTTCGAAGAACGTCAAAGCACTGGTCGAGGTGAAGATCGATGTCAACACTGACACCGAGGCGATTGCCAAGGAACTGTCGAAATACGACGGTGTCACGGAGGTGTTCGAGGTCACTGGAGACCAGGACATCATCGCCATCGTCGATGTGGAATCCTCCACCAGCCTCAACGAGATAATAGAGCGCGTGCGCAGATACGATAACGTCCTCAGCACCAGGACGCGTCTGATATTGAAAGAACACTTTGGAGAGTATTAAGAATGTTTACCGGAACAGGAACCGCCCTCATCACACCCATGAAGAGGGACGGAAGCGTTGACGAAGAAGCCCTTAGAAGACTGGTCGATTTCCAGGAAGAGAACGGAGTAGACATGCTCCTCCCCTGCGGATCAACCGGCGAAGCGGCCACTCTCAGCACTGCAGAGCACCTGAATGTAATCAAGATAGTCATCGATCAGGCCAAGAAAGCCAAGGTCGTCGCCGGTGTGGGAAGCAACTGCACCTGGGAGGCCGTGGAACTCAGCAGACAGGCCGCAGACCTGGGAGCGGACGGATTGCTGTCCATCTCCCCCTACTATGTCAAGCCCACGCAGGAAGGTATATACCTGCACTACGAAGCAATCGCCAAGGCATCCGACCGCCCAGTGATTATCTACAACATCCCCGGACGTACCGGCAGCAACATCACCGCCGAGACCGAGATCAAGATGGCGGAGATTCCCAACATCGCGGGAGTGAAGGAAGCCAGCGGAAACCTCGACCAGATCAAGGCCATTATCGACGGCGCACCCAAGACGTTCTCCGTCCTGTCGGGCGACGACGGTCTGACCTACGACGTCATGTGCTACGGGGGAAAGGGAGTGTTCTCCGTCGTCTCCAACTGCATGCCGAAGCAGGTCTCCACCATGGTCAACTGCCTGAAGGAGGGTAAGAAGGAAGAGGCCAAGAAGATCCACGACGAGCTTGAGCCCATCTTCAAGGCCGCTTTCGTGGAATCCAACCCCATCCCCATCAAGTACATCATGTCCAAGATGGGATTCGGAACGAACACCCTGAGGCTCCCCCTCACCTCCCTCTCCGACAAGGCCGTCGGACTCATCGACGAGATGAGGGCCAAATACGGACTCTGACCCCAAACACTAACGATATACCGGGCCGCAAGGCCCCTTCACCGAAGGAACATCCATGTTAACAGTAATGAAATTCGGAGGCACCTCCGTAGGATCGCTCGAAGCCATCGAAAGGGTATCCAAAATCATAACCGAGACCAAAGGTAACAAGGTCGTGGTCACCTCCGCCATGTCGGGCATCACCAACTACCTGGTCGCTTGCTGCGAGGACCTCAAGAACAAGAGGGAAGAGACCATCGCCGATTTCGAAGAACGCCACCTCGCCGTAGCCAGGGCCATGTTCGACGAGAAGCAGTACGCCGCATTCATGGAGGAATTCACCCCCAGGTTCGAGGCGTTCAAGAAGCTCCTCCGCGACGACAAGGCCGCCAGGGGCGCCTACTTCGAGGACAATGTCACATCCCAGGGAGAGAGGTTCTCCTCCCTGCTCCTCAGCCACAAGATCAGGGCCATGGGCTACAAGTCCGTGGCACTCACCAGCGAGGACTGCGGAATCATCGCCGAGGGAAAACCCCTCGCGGGAAACGCCAACCTCAGGATGACCGAGACGAACATGGGGATCTACGTCATGCCCTACGTGTCACAGGGAATCATCCCCATCATCACAGGATTCTACGGCATCACCCAGGACGAGAAGCCCCTCACCTTCGGTAGGGGCGGATCCGACTACGCCGCAGCGGTCGTGGCCAACGCACTCAACGCCGACACCCTCGAAATCTGGACCGACGTGGACGGATTCATGTCCGCAGACCCCAGGGTCGTCCCCAACGCGGTCAAGATCGACGAGATGTCCTACGACGAGGCCGCGGAACTCGCCTATTTCGGCGCTAAGGTCCTCCACCCCAGGACCATCGAGCCTGTCAGGAAGAAGCACATCCCCCTCAAGGTCAGGAACTCCTTCAAGCCCGAGGAACAGGGGACTCTGATCTCCAGGTACCGGGAGATCCACGACGAGATGCTCAGATCCGTCGCGGCGAAGACCGACCTGTCCATCGTCACCATCTATTCCCCCGAGGTCGCCTACAGGCCCGACGTGGTCTCCAAGATCCTCAAGAAGATCTCCGAGAACGAGGATGCCATCTATTCCATATCCACCACCCTCTCCACCATCGCCCTGCTCATCCACAACAACGACGTGAAGTCCACCCTCTCCAAGCTCTACCAGATGGATAACGAGGAGGTCGAGAGGATCGATGTCCTCTCCGATGTCGCTCTCGTGTGCTGCGTCGGCGACAGTCTGATGAGCCAGTACGGCGTCTGCGGTGACGTCTTCTCCGCAGTCAAGGAGGTCGGCGCCAACGTCTGCATGATCTCCGAGGGTGCATCCGACATCTCCCTGAACTTCGTGGTCCCCAACAGCGACGTGTTCTCCGTCGTCAAGGTCCTCCACGAGAAATTCGTGGAAAAGGAGAGTGCCTGAAGTGGCCATGAGGGATTACGATTCAAAGGACGGGAAGATGATCTTCGCCGGCATGAACGTCGAGGACATCGCCAACCAGTTCGGTACCCCCTGTTACGTCACCGACGAGGCCAGGGTAAGGGAGAACTACCGCAACGTCTACAACGCATTCTCCAAGTACATGCCCACCGAGGTCCACTACGCATGCAAGGCCAACACCAGCCTCGCCATACTAAGGATCCTCCAGCAGGAAGGAGCGGGGATTGACGCGGTCTCCATCGGAGAGGTCAAGACCTGCCTGAAAGCGGGATTCTCCCCTGACAAGATCATGTACACCGGCGTCTTCGTGAGCACCGAAGAGCTGAAGCAGGTGGCAGAGACCGGCGTCCTGATAAACCTCGACTCCGAGTACGAAATGGAGCGTCTGGCACAGATCAAACCCGGCGCACCCGTGTCCTTCAGGATCACCCCCGGAGTGGGTTCCGGACACGGCGACAAGGTCATCACCGGAAACAAGGGAGCCAAGTTCGGCATCCCCAAGGACAGGGTCATCGAGACCTACCTCAGGGCACAGGACCTGGGACTCAGACCCGTCGGTATCCACGCACACATCGGTTCCGGCGGACAGAGCGTCGAACCCTTCATCGAGGAGGCGGAAGTCCTCGCCGAGCTCATCAACCAGATCGAGGAGGCAGGCATCGAACTCGAATTCGTCGACATCGGCGGAGGGATCGGAGTCCCCTACAAGCCCAACGAAGAGGAGATGGACCTGGGGGAGATGGCCTCCGAAGTGACCGACGTGTTCGAACAGAACACCAACATCAAGAAGATCATCCTGGAGCCCGGGAGGTACATCGTCTGCGACACCACCGTGCTCCTGACCCGCTGCACGGACGTCAAGGACGCCGGGACCAAGAAGTACATCGGAGTGGACGCAGGATTCAACACCCTCATCAGGCCCGCCATGTACGACTCCTACCACTACATCCAGAACGGAAGCAGGTTCGGAAAGGCCTGCACCTCCAAGTACGATATCGCGGGACCCATCTGCGAATCCGGCGACTACCTCGGTCACGACCGTGTGATCCCCGAACCCTCGGAAGGAGACGTCATCGTCGTCTACAACGCCGGTGCCTACGGATTCACGATGAGCAGCAACTACAACTCCAGGCCCCTCTGCGCAGAGGTCCTCGTCAACGACGGAAAGGCTGAGCTGATCCGCGAGAAGGAGGATATCGAGGAACAGTGGAGGCACCAGATCATCCCCAAGAGGCTTCAGTGATGAAGTTCTGGAAGTATCACGGGTGCGGGAACGACTTCGTCCTCGTGGACGGGATATCCCAGCACCTGGAAATCGATGTACCGTGGTGCGTGAAGGTCTGCGACCGCCACTTCGGCGTGGGCGCAGACGGTGTCCTCTACCTCTTCCCCGGCGAGGAAGGCTGCGACGTGACCATGAGGATCATCAACGCCGACGGTTCCGAGGCCGAGATGTGCGGAAACGGCATCAGGTGCCTGGCCAAACATGCCAGCGACTTCGGTTTCGTCAAGGGCGACGAGTACTCCATCCACACCGGGAGGGGAAAGCTCATCGCCAACATCTTCAGGGGCGACGATGGGAAGGTGAAGACCGTCCGCATCAACATGGGTGCCCCCATCCTCGAGGGAAGGGAAGTGCCAGTCAACTTCGACGGACAGTTCATCAACCAGCCCTTCGAGATTGACGGGGTGAAATTCAAGGCGAACGCAGTTTCCATGGGAAACCCCCACTTCATCACCTTCGACGATATCGGAGAGGAGAACGTCCGCAGGCTCGGACCCATTCTGGAAAGCTACCGCGAGTTCTTCCCCAAGAAGACCAACGTGGAGTTCTGCCAGGTCAAGGATGGAAAAATATACATAACCGTTTACGAAAGGGGAGCGGCATGGACGCTTGCCTGCGGGACCGGCGCATGCGCCAGCACGACCGCCGCAGCACTCAACAAGCTCGTTCCCTTCGACACCCCCGTGGATGTGCACCTTCCCGGAGGATGGCTCAAGATAACCGTCGACAGCAAGCTCGGATACGTCCTCATGGAAGGACCCGCAGAACTGGTCTACGAAGGTGCAATCAACTGAAAGGTGACAGTCATGGCAAAATACGAACAGGCCCAGAGACTCCAGAAACTTCCCCCGTATCTCTTCGTGATGCTCGAGGAACTCGCCGCCAAGAAGAAGGCGGAAGGAGTGCAGATGATCGACTTCGGAATAGGAGACCCAGACCTTCCCTGCCCGAAGGAGATCCTCGATTCCATGGACAAAGCGGCACGCGTGAACGAGAACCAGAAGTACTCCTCCTCCAAGGGAGAGAGGGACCTCAGGGTCGCCGTCGCGGAATACTACAAGAAGAGATTCAATGTCAAGGTGGACCCTGACAAGAACGTGTGCATCACCATCGGTTCCAAAGAGGGAATCTACAACATCGCACAGGCCTTCGTCAACGACGGCGAGAAGATCGTCGCCCCCGCTCCCGGATACCCCGTGTACTCCGGAGCCGCCAGTCTCTTCAACAACGCGGTCTGCGAAAAGGTGAAGCTCAAGGCAGAGAACGACTGGCTCCTGGACCTGAATGAGGTCCCCACAGACACCAGGCTGCTCTACCTCAACTACCCCAACAACCCCACCGGAGCCTGCGCCGACATCGACTACGTAAGGAAAGCATACGACTTCGCACAGAAGAACAACACCATCCTCGCCTATGACAACGCATACTGCGAGATGACCTTCGACGGATTCAGGGCACCCTCCGTGCTCCAGGCAGGAATGGATGCCATCGAGTTCATGTCATTCTCGAAGACCTTCTGCATGACCGGCTTCAGGCTCGGTTTCGCGGTCGGAAACGAGGAACTCGTCGGCGGACTCACCAAATGCAAGGGTCAGATCGACTCCGGAGCCCCCATCTTCATCCAAAAAGCGGCCATAACCGCACTGGAGATGTACAACGACCAGGGCTACCTCACCGGCACCGCCAAGAGCAACAACGACGAATTCGAGGAGAGGAGGAGAGTCCTCGTCGAGGGTCTCAACGAACTCGGATACAACGTCAAGATGCCCAAAGGAACCTTCTATGTCTGGTTCGACTGCGGAAAATCCTCCATGGATTTCACCAAGGAAATGATCGACAAGGGCATCATCGTCACCCCCGGAACCGGTTTCGGCGGAGAGGACGGATACATCAGGATGGCAGTCACCAGGAACATCGACTCCATCCAGGAAGCCCTCCGCAGAATGGGTAAGAAGAACGACTGAAACCCGAAACTTGCGGGGGGTCTCCCCCGCACAACCTTTTCCGAACGGACATGGCAACCGACAATACCTCCGGCAGTATGGAACGCGATAGAATCTCCGCCCTCCTGAAGGATTGCATCGAAAGTGCCAGCTATTCCAATTTGGACTCACTCCTCTCGGACCGTTCGGTTTCTTCCATCGAATCCGAAGTGCTTCGGGGAGGCATCCCTCCCGAGAGCATCCGCACCGCTTTGGAGGTGCTACGCTCCGATTTCACCCTTGACTACGATGACCTCGTCTTCGCTGGGGAATGGGTGGGGAGACTGCCGCAGATGATCACTCGCAACTACCTCCTCAGGCATTTCCTCATACTGGGGAACGGACTGGGCGACGGCAACTACTTCCACGACGCGACCCTGAACTCCGCCGCTGACGACTACACCGGGTTCATCGACCTCATCGTGGTGAAGGTCCAGGTCCTGGGAGAGGAACGCCACTACCAGTTCATGGAGGAGGACCTTCCTGAAGTGGAACTCTGGCTGAGGGCCGTGATCACCCTCATGCACTACTGCAGGGATATGCTCGACATGTCCTCTACGCTGAGGCCGTCGCTCTTCCAGAGACGCGCCGTGAGGATGCGCGGACGCATATCCAGCGTGGTGGAGATGTCCACACTCGGCATGGACTGCCCCGGAGTCGAAAGCACCTTAGCGGAAATGTCCAAGGCCGTCGACGATCTGGTACGCGACGAGAAGATGCGCAACCTGCAGAAGGCACGCAACGAACGCTACAAACAGAGCAAGATGCGTCTGTACAATTACACAATAAGGGTCACGGAAGAACTCAACAATCAGATCGAGGCCTGCGACCCTCTGGACCTCACCCACCGCGCCGATTTGCGCAAGCAGTTGGAGCAGGTCCAGATCTTTATGAGAAGCTTCGACAAGGATAGGTAAGCAGGGGCATGAGCCCCTGTGGTTGGTTTACTGTCCGTTTCCGAACTTGGACTTGGAATGTTCCAGAGCCACGATAACGGGGAGTGGGTCCTTCAGCAGGAAGGTCTCGAGTGCTCCTCCTCCGGTGCTCACGTAGGACATCGCGTCAGCGAGGTCGAACCTCTCCGCGGCAGCAGAGGTGTGTCCACCTCCTAGGACCGAGAGTCCTTTACTCTCGACCATCGCGGTCATGATGGCTTTGGTTCCCACTTCGAATCCTTCCTTCTCGAACATTCCGGCGGGGCCGGACATGAAGGAAGTCTTGGAGACTTCAAGGACCTTTCTGAATTTCTCTATGGACTGGTCGCCGATGTCGAGAGCGGCACCTGCGGTGGCCATGTCACCGATATTGACACTGACCCTCTTTCCGTCCTTCTCGACTGCCACGTCGGAGGGCAGGATGATCCTCTGGCCGTACTTGGCCATGACGTCCTGGGCCTTCTTGAAGTTCTCCTCGGTGAGCTCGTCCTGGAGGGGGACCTTGGAGGCCTCTCCGATGTCTACGCCCCTCGCCATGAGGAATGCGTTGCCTGCCAGGCCGACCACTATGACAGTGTCGGCGGTGTTGGTGCTGAGGACACGGTCGATCATGTGGGGAACGTCACCGAACTTGGCTCCTCCGAGGATGAAGACGGAGGGCCTGCGGGGGTTGTTGAAGATGGTCTCGAGAGCGTACATCTCCTTGGCCATAAGCCTTCCCGATGCGGAAGGGAGGACGTCCTCGAATCCCACGAGGGAACACTGGGACCTGTGTGCGGCGCCGAATGCGTCGCAGACGTAGAGGTCGAACAGAGGCGCGAGGGCTTTCACGATCTCGCCCTGCGCGTGTTCCTCCATGGGGAGTGTTTTGCTTTCGGAATCGATGGCGCGCACGTTGCCGAGCAGGAGGATCTCTCCGTCCTGGAGTGCTTCGATGGCCTTCTTGGCCTCGTCGCCGAGGACGTCATCGACATACTTGACGGGGGTGTTCAGGTTCTTGGAGAGGAGTACCGCGTGCTGGGAGAGGTCCGTGAAATCCCATTTTCCCTTCCTGCTCTGATGTGCCAGCACAACGAGTTTCGCTTTCTTTCCAAGGAGTTCCCTGATGGTGGGGACGACTGCCCTGATCCTCACGTCATTGATGATCTTGAGGGTCTTCTTGTCCATGGGGCAGTTGATGTCCACCCTGAGGAGGACCTTCTTGCCCTTGAAGTTGAGGTCGCCGAGTGTGTTGTATGCACCCATGTCCGTCCCTCAGTGATCGATTCCGAGGGCCTTGTTGGTCTTGGCGACCGATTCGGGGCCCTCCATCATCTTGCACATCGACCTGATACAGTCGATATTCTCGGGGATGACATCGGATTCCTGGTGGACTGCCTGGTAGTAGTACAGGGTGTCGCCGACGACCTTGATTCCGTCGGACCAGACGCAGATCTCGTACATGTCGGACCTGGACCTTCCGAGCTCCCTTGCGAGTTCCATGACCTGGGCGGTGGATTTGATTCCGTCCTTGGAGGAGACGAGCCTCACACGGGGCATCTTCTTGAAGAGTGCGAGTGCGTCCTCGGTGGTGATCTCCTTGGCGAGCTTGACGACGACCGCCTGGATGTGCATGAGGGTGGTGGATGATTTGATCGCCATGGAGGTGATGTCGAGCCAGGGCATGATGCTCTTGACATCCACACCGTGGTGGGTGGGGAGGGAGACTGAGGGCTCGAGTGCGTTGACGGGGCCAGTCTTGCTGTCTCCGGGATCGGCAGCACGCCTCACGATGGTAACGTATGCGTTCTCGATCTTGTACTCCTTGTCGAGGACGTTGAGGGTCCTCAGGAGACCGGTGGTGTTACAGGAGACGACCCTGGAGAACTGGACTCCCCAGGACTCCTTGTAGTTGGCAGTGGAGTTGAAAGAGACTCCGGTAAGACCGTGCTCCTCTCCGCCCTGGAAGATTCCTTTGACCCCGGCGGCCTGGTATTTCGCCTTGTATTCCTCTCCGAAATCTCCGGGGGTGGCGTCTACCATGATGTCGACCTTGCCGATCAGGTCGTCGATGGTTCCTGAGACCTTGATTCCTGCCTTGTCGAATTTCTCGACGTTCTCTGCGGGAACATACAGGGAGATACCTGCTGCGACTGCGGTCTTTGCCTCGAAGGAGGGCCTGGTCTTGGTGACGCCGACGAGCTCCATGTCGTCCTGCGCCATGACTGCGGTTGCTACCCTCTTTCCGATGGTTCCGTATCCGTTTACTCCGACTTTGATTTTAGCCATGGGGATTTCACTTGGGCCTCCGTATTCCCTCTCTCTTTATAACGTAGTCGCATACGCGCGCGGGTACGGAGATTACCAGCACCAATGATACGTCACAAAAGACCGGTTTTCAACCGTAGCTGGTTATAAAGGAATAGGGCTATACCAGCGTGAAAGGTTGATCTCATGAAAGGATCGAAAGCACTACTGCAAATGCTTGAGGACAGGGGGGTCGAGAATGTTTTCGGCTATCCCGGTGCCACCGTTATACCCATCTACGACGAGTTTCTGGAGTCCAACGTAAGGCACATCCTGGTAAGGCACGAGCAGTGCGCCGCCCACATGGCGGATGGTTTCGCAAGGGCCACCGGAACACCCGGGGTCTGCCTTGCCACCAGCGGTCCCGGAACCACCAACCTCGTCACGGGAATCGCCACCGCATATGCGGATTCCGTCCCCATGATAGCACTCACCGGCCAGGTCGGAACCAACTTCCTCGGGGCAGAGGCCTTCCAGGAAGTCGATTCGTATAGCCTGATGATGCCTGTCACCAAGCACAACTTCAGGGTCCTGGACCCGGAAAGGCTCCCCCACGCCATAAACGAAGGCTGGAAGATCTGTCAGAGCGGCAGGCCCGGACCGGTCCACATCGACATGCCCGTCGACCAGATCAACTCAGACATCGATGCCGACCTTCTGACCAAGGAATGGGGAGTCAAGGAACCCGTCTCCGACATCTCCCGCATAAACGATGCGGCGACCCTCATACGCAACGCGGAAAGGCCTGTCCTCCTCATCGGTGGAGGGGCAATCAACGCTTCGGAGGAGATCGTCAGACTCGCCGAATTCTGCAACATCCCCGTGGTCACCACCCTCATGAGCCTCGGCATCGTCCCCTCGGGACATCCCCTCAACATGGGCCCTCTGGGTATGCACGGAAGAATGGGTGCCCTCGACCTGTTCCAGTCCGCCGATCTCATCATCGCGATAGGTACCAAGTTCTCCGACAGAACTTACAACCCCCACACCATGCCGGCCGCCAACTGCAAGGTCATCCAGATCGATGTCGACGCCACGCAGTTCGGCAAGAGCCGCAGGGCATCGGTCGACATCCTCTGCGATGCGAAGAGGGGAACCCAGCTTCTGCTGGATGCACTCAAGGGCTACAGCAACACCCATTCCGAATGGGACGGCAGATTCGCCAAGCTCAGGAAGAAGTGCCAGTGCAGCTTCGACATCGATACCGACCCCATCGCACCCCAGAAGGTCATGTGCGAGATCAACAAGCTCCTGGACAAGGACGTCATCGTCACCACCGACGTCGGACAGAACCAGATGTGGGCGATGCACTGCCTCGATGTGAGAAGACCCAGACAATTCATCACATCGGGATCTTTCGGTACCATGGGATTCGGACTACCCTCCGCTCTGGGTGCGAAGGTGGCGAAGCCCGACTCCAAGGTCCTCACCATCGCAGGGGACGGTGGTTTCATGATGGTCATGCAGGAGCTGGCTACGTCGGTCGCCGAGGATATACCCGTCACCATCGTCCTTCTCAACAACGGATGGCTGGGAATGGTCAGGCAGTGGCAGAAACTCTTCTGGGACAAGAGATACAGCGGCACCACCCTCAAAGCGGATCCTGACTTCGTCAAGCTCGCAGAATCCTTCGGCGCCTGCGGAATCAGGGTCGAAAAGTCCGGAGACATCGGCGACGCCCTCAAACAGGCCATGGACAGCGACAGGACCTGCCTGCTCGATATCCACACCAACCCCGAAGAAGACATCTGCCCCATGATCCTGGCGGACCCCAACGTCCCCATCGTCAAGGGAAGATGCCCCTACTGAAACTCGAATCCGAGGGGGTTTCCCCCTCTGGACCCTTTATTTCGCCCGTATATTATTTATGAAGAGGGTCCAATTACCGCCCGATACTTATGAAGGGCTCAAGAGCATTGCTCAAAATGCTGGAAGACAGGAACGTCGAGACGATGTTCGGATACCCCGGAGGAGCGGTCATCCCCATCTACGACGAAATCAGGGACTCATCCATCAGGCACGTCCTCGTCAGGCACGAACAGTGTGCCGCACATGCTGCGGACGGATTCGCCCGCGCCAGTGGAAAGACCGGTGTGTGCCTCTCCACCAGCGGACCCGGTGCCACCAACATGGTCACCGGAATCGCCACCGCATAT
>CAMNNR010000018.1 GCA_946545675.1 uncultured Thermoplasmata archaeon
CCTCCCGTGGTGGAAACCCGCCTATGGGGGTTCAAATCCCTCAGCCCCCACCTAACGCATCTTCACTGAACTCTTGCCCCTTTGGGGCGTTCAACTTTTTATCACGTTTTTTGTGATTTTCCTGCTCTGCAGGGCTTTTCATTCTGTTTCGGAAGATGGATTGTTTAATCCGGAAATAAAAAAAAGAAGATGCTGGCACCGAAGTGCCAGCTGGTTCAGTTCTTGAAACTGTGAACCGGTGCGGGAATCCTTCCGCCACGGTTGATGAAGTCCGTACAGCCGTAGGGGTTCACGGGCATGATCTTGGCATTTCCGAGGAGGCCGCCGAGTTCGATCTCGTCGCCCGCCTTCTTGCCGATCACGGGGATGACCCTGACTGCGGTGGTCTTCTGGTTGATCATTCCTATGGCCATCTCGTCGGCGATGATTCCTGAGATGGTGGAAGCAGAGGTGTCTCCGGGGATGGCGATCATGTCGAGTCCCACAGAGCAGACGCAGGTCATCGCTTCGAGCTTCTCAAGGGTGAGTGCCCCGATTTCCGCAGCCTTGGCCATGGAGCTGTCCTCGGTGACGGGGATGAACGCACCGCTCAATCCGCCGACATAGGAGGATGCCATGATTCCTCCCTTCTTGACCTGATCGTTGAGGATGGCGAGTGCGGCGGTTGTACCGGGTGCACCGCAGTATTCCATACCCATCTCCTGGATGATGTCCGCGATGGAGTCGCCGACGGCGGGAGTGGGTGCCAGCGAAAGGTCGACGATGCCGAAGGGGGTGTCCAGTCTCTTGGATGCCTCCTTGGCAACGAGCTGACCCACACGGGTGATCTTGAATGCGGTCTTCTTGATTGTCTCGCAGAGGACCTCGAAGTTCTCTCCGCGGATCTGGGACAGTGCGTGCCTGACCACACCGGGTCCGCTGACTCCGACGTTGATGACCTTGTCGCCTTCGGTGACACCGTGGAAAGCTCCGGCCATGAAGGGGTTGTCATCAGTGGGGTTGCAGAATACGACGAGCTTCGCGCATCCAATGGAGTCGCGGTCTTTGGTCGCCTGTGCGGTCTTGACCACGATCTCTCCCATCAGTTTGACTGCGTCCATGTCGATACCGGTCTTGGTGGAACCGAGGGAGACGGAGCTGCAGATGTGCTCGGTCTTGGATAGCGCCTCAGGTATGGATTCGATGAGGAGCCTATCCGAGTTGGATATTCCCTTCTGGACGAGCGCGGAGTAGCCCCCGAGGAAGTTCACACCGACCTTGTTGGCGGCCTTCTCGAGGGTTTCCGCAATCCTGACGAAATCTGCGGAGGTCTTGCATGCGCTTGCGCCGATGATGGCGATGGGGGTTACGGAAATCCTCTTGTTGATAACAGGGATCCCGATTTCCAGAGCGATCTCGTCACCGACAGACACGAGGTTCTTCGCACAGCTGGTGATCTTGTTGTATATGTTGTCGCAGAGCTGATCGAGGTCAGGAGTCATGCAGTCCAGCAGGGAGATACCCATGGTGATGGTCCTGACGTCGAGATTCTCCGAGGCCACCATGCGGTTGGTCTCGATGATCTCATTCATGTCGAGCATCGCAATCAGATCCTGTGCATCATGTTGAAGATTTCTTCTTTCTGGGCGGTGACCTTGCAGCCGACCTTCTCGCCCACCTGGTCGAGGTCGTTGACCAGACCGGGGAACGTCTTCTTGTAATTGGTCACGTCCACGATCATGATCATGTTGATGTACTCATCGATGGTGGTCATACTGAGGTCGAGGATGTTGATCTCGTTCTCAGCGAAATAGCTGCAGACTGCTGCGATGATACCTGCGTGGTCCTTTCCTACCAGGGTGACGATGATTTTGCTTGTCATTTTGGTTGCTTCCCGTGTTCAAAGTGGTTTCAGTACCTCATATCCATGATGGCGATGAGATCGCTGAGTATGGCCGAGGCGGTCTCTATCTTTCCCGCACCGTGGCCGTTGATCGTGATCGGTCCTGCCAGATCGGCGTCGATCTGGGCTATGTTGAGTGTTCCTGCGATGCTCAGGGGGTGTCCGACAGGGATGAGGCGGGGTGCCACTTCCAGGCGGGTGTCGGAGATCTCTCCGATGAGTCTGATGACCATGTTGTGGGCGGCTGCCTGGTCTATGGCATCGGTGGTGATGCCCCTGATACCTGTGATCTTCACGTCATCGAAGGTGACGTTCCTGCCGAAGACGGAGTTGGCGAGTATGACTACCTTGGTGGCCGCGTCGTAACCCTCCACATCGTTGGTGGGGTCGGTCTCCGCATATCCGAGCTGCTGTGCCTCTTTGAGGGCCTGCTCGAAAGGCTGTCCCTTATCCATCTTGCTGAGGATGTAGTTGCAGGTCCCGTTGAAGATTCCGCGGATGGAGGAGATCTTCTCTCCCTTGAGGTTCTCGTGGCACAGGTTGATGATGGGCATCGCACCTCCCACGGTTCCCTCGAAACGGAATTTGCATCCGTTCTTCCTTGCCAGCGTGATGAGCTCCTGGAATTTCAGTGCCAAGGGACCTTTGTTGACCGTGATGACGTCCTTTCCGCATTCCAGCGCATGGGTGATGTTGACGAGTCCCACTCCGCCGGTCTTGATGTTAGTGGGCGATACCTCGATGAGGATGTCATAGTCCACGGAATCGAGGGCTTTGACGGAATCGGTGTACTTCTCCGTGCCGACGGAACCAGTTTCCAGTTTCTTAGCGACAGCTGCTCCCACATCGATGCCTTTGGGGTCGGTAACCACGGTCTTGGAATCCATGATCCCCACTACAATGGGCTGTTCGCCGTATCTGTTCTCGAAGAAGTCTACGCGCCTGCCGAGGACCTCCACGAAGCCCTGCCCCACGGTTCCGAAACCGGAAATGAAGAGTTTGACCATGTCAGAGCCCCCTGATGTAGAGCATGTCGTCCTTTCTGCAGGCCTCGGAGAAGAACTCGTCCAGTTTCTCGAGTTCTTCCTTGGTACGGACCTCCGCTGTGATCATGGCGGTGCGTTTGTCGTTGGACTGGTTCTTGGATGCGTAGCTTACGTCTGCGGATTCGAGGCGCACGATGGATCCCGCTTCGTCGAGCAGGTTCTCGATGTAGGCGGCGTTGAACTTGCCGACCATCATGAACTCCCTGGTGATGGTCTGGTATACAGAACCCATCTCGGAGATGATGACATCTCTGGATTTCCAGATCCTCTTGAGTTCCTCCAGCTTCTTGGAGTCGGCAACCTCGAAGGTGACACTGACCAGGATCCTCTGGTTGACGAGTTTCTCACGGTCGTGTACGACGCCGATGATGTTCCCGTCGACCATCGATATAGGTTCGAGGGAGCCTACCAACTGGCCGGGAAGGTCTTTGACGTATAATTCTGCGCTCAGTAACATGTGATCACTTTGTGCTGGTCCGCGTGTCCGACTATAATTATTATATTATAAAATATTGGATGCGGGAAGCGGTCGAAAACGCGGAAAATTAAAAAATCTAAAACCCGATTTCCCTCGCATGTTCAAGTCTATTCTCGTGGCTGTCGACGGAAGCGACAGCAACAGTGTCGCAGTGAACACCGCGGTAACTCTCGCCAAGGAACAGGGCGCCAAGCTCACCGCTCTGTCAGTCTTCGATCCCGGAGGATACGGGAACCTCGCAGCGGTGAAGGAAGTAACCGACGAGGTGGATTATATGAAGCAGGTCTGTTCCAACTGTCTCCGGTACGTGATCGAGCAGGCCGAGGCTGCAGGGATCGAGTTCGAGGCGAAGACCGTGGCCGGAAACCCCGCTGAGAAGATCGTCGAGATGTCTTCCCAGTACGACCTGGTCGTCTGCGGTACCCTTGGCCGCACCGGTTTCAGCAGGATTGTGATGGGGAGCGTGGCGGAGAAGGTCGTTAGGCTCGCCGAGTGCCCTGTACTCGTCTGCAAGTGAAATCCTTTGCCGGGGAAATCCCGGCAAACTCCTTGATCTGTCCAGATAGTTCTTGTGATTATTTTTTCAAGCCATCCGATACATTACGTGTTACGCAGATGGGTAAATATTATTATTCATCCCTGCATTACCTGACCTCATGCGGAGAATCGCAATCTATGGTAAGGGCGGTATCGGCAAATCCACCACGTCATCCAACATCACGGATGCACTGGCGGAGAAAGGACTGAGGGTAATGCAGATCGGCTGCGACCCCAAGGCCGATTCGACCCGTCTGCTCACAGGTTGCGATAAACCGGTCACCGTTCTAGACATCATGAGGAACGGCGAGGAACCGACACTCGCGGACATCGTCCACGAAGGCAGGAACGGCTCCCTCTGTGTTGAATGCGGAGGCCCCAAGCCCGGCATGGGATGTGCCGGCCGCGGGATAATCGCCGCTTTCGAAGAACTCGAAAGGCTGGACGCTATGAAGGAATATGACCCAGACGTCATAATCTATGACGTTTTGGGCGATGTTGTCTGCGGCGGTTTCGCCATGCCCATACGCAACGGCTATGCCCGCGACGTGTTCGTAGTCACCTCCGGGGAGATGATGTCGCTCTATGCCGCCAACAACATATCCGAGGCGGTCAAAGGGTTCAGACAGGACGGATATGCCAGATTCGGGGGCCTTATCCAGAACTCCCGCAACGTGAAGGACGAGAACGACCTCGTCGACAAAGCTGCGACGGAGATGGGGACCGAGGTGGTTTACAGGGTCCCGAGGAGCCCCACTGTGCAGGCCTGCGAGGGCAGGCGCACCACGGTGATATCCGGCGCCCCGGATTCGGAACAGGCGGAAGAATACCGCCGTCTGGCACAGATTCTTTACGATAGATCGGAGAACGTCTCCGGAGGCATGAGACTCGGGGACGGGGGATCGGGTTGCGACTGCGACTGATCCTTCTCTGGAAGTGATTCAATGAAAGTACTTGTTCTCGACAGTGTGCACGGCGGAAAGATTCTCGCCGAAAAATACCTAGCTAAGAAAAACGAGGTCACGGTGGTTGACGTCTACAAGATCACCCCCAAAGAGGTTCTGGTCAGTCTTCGCCACCGGGGTGCCAAGACCCCTGACAGCGTTCCGGCGGAGCATTTCGATCTTGTCACGATGCCGTGTCATTGTCCTGACATGTTCCTGGAAGGCTGTACCTATGACAAGAGGATATACTTCAGCGATTCAGTCCATGATCTCATAGACGACCGCAGGTTCAGGATCGAGATCACCGGAGTGAAGGGGAAGACCAGTACATGTTACCTTCTGGCACATATCCTCGATGCTGCCGGGAAGAAGGTGTTCCTGCACACTTCCAGGGGCCTCGGGCCATACATCAAGGGGAAGCACATCGTTACCGATTTCCAGAGCATAGCCCCACCTACCTTGCTCGCACTGCCCAAGGGCGAATACGACGTTCTGGTGTGCGAGCTCTCCCTCGGGGGATCCGGCAAGGCCGACCTCGCGGGTATCACGAACCTTCTGGAGAACTATGGTATAGCGAAGAACACACGCAAGGCGGAGGATGCGAAGCAGGCAATCCTTACCGAAAAGGGCGTGACCATCGTGCCCCAGAATGAGATCGGGATATGGTCGAAATACGGTAAGCCCCTAAGGGCCTACGGCACCCGTGTGAAGGCCGTTTCAGCACCCGCATTCGGGAAACCCCTGGAGGTCGAGGTAGACTATCGCGGAACCCATAAAGTGGAACTCCCCGGAACCTATCTCGCACTGCAATATCTGGATGCCATGTCGATGGCCCTCGAGTTCTGCGATGCCATGGACATCCCTGCGGAGGCGGTGTTGGATGGGCTGAGGAGTTTCAACGGTGTGCCCGGAAGGGGAGAGATCAGCGCGAAGGATGGGATCAGCATCCTGCGCGAGCGCAATCCTGGAATCTCCCACATGTCGGTGGAGTGTACACTCTCCTGTCTGAAGACCATGGGGGCCCTCGAAGATGCAGTACTGATCATAGACCCAGTCAGCAAGAAGGTGTGTGACAAGATGGACAAGGACCTCATCGGAGAGGTGGCTGATAGGTACGGTGTCGAACTCCGTATCACCGATGGGCTCAGCGGAGAACCGCAGATCCCCGAAGGGTGGAAGACCGTCATCATGATGACCAAAGAGGGTTACCAGTGACCGTAATCTATCATCCGCGCCCCAATCCCATCGTCGCCGCCATGTACACCCTGAGGGACATGGATGTCGATGTGGTCGTCACGCACGGTCCCGCAGGTTGCAGTTTCATGGCCTCACGTCCCCTTGAGAATGCAGGGGTCAGGATAGTGACCTCCGCACTCAAGGACAACGACCTCATCTTTGGCGGAGCGGAACCGCTCATCCGCACCCTGAAGGAGGCAAAGAAGAACTTCAATCCCCGCACCATGGCCGTGGTCGGGACATGTGCCAGCACCATAATCGGTGATGATATCGCCGCCGCCATAAGGAGGGCGGATCTCGGTCCCGATTGCAATTGCTTCGCGGTAGATTGTAGCGGATGCATGGCCGACAATACGCAGGGAGCGATCCGTGCAATCAAGGCAGGACTCAAAGCCGGGCTCATCGACCAGGCCGAATGCGACCGTCAGATATCGTTACTCAAAGCGGCCACCGATTTGGAGAAGAAGAGGGGCATGGCTGCCAAAGCCTACCTCTCTCCCGCAGTCAGCCCCACCAAGATGCACGTCTGCAGGGTCATCGCCAACGCCCTTAAGGAGGGCAAGAAGGTAGCGGTCATCATGCTGGCCAAGAAGGAGCTCGCATACCGTTTCGCAGATATGTTCGTGGCCGTTGACGAAGCAAGGAAGAGACTCGGCGGGAAGACACTGTTCGTTGCCAACATGGATGGCAGTCTGGGACTGCCCAGGATCCGCCGTTACTGTTCCAACATCAACGCCGAGCTGGATGCCGACGGGGTGAACATCGATGTCATGTGTGGCGGACTCGACGAGTACGCTGTCGTGGGAGAGAAGGCCAAAGCAGCGGTAGACGAATTCCAGCCCGATTTGAAGATCATCATGGGCATCTGCCACGCATATCCCGACATGGGGAAGGAGGACATCCTCATCACCGACCAACCGCGCCAGCTGGCCAATTATCTCGAACAGAACTATCTCTGTGCCGTGGGGGAGGTCTCCTCCCACACCATGGTCATGGGTGCCACCGGTATCGTGCACCTTGAGACCGCTGATACGCTCAGGGAGATTGTTAGGGAGATGTGAGATGAAGGGATTCGTGATCTCCGGGACAGGCAGCGGGGTGGGGAAGACCTCCGTGACCACCGGGATAATGTCCGCGCTTTCCAAAAGGTACAAGGTGCAGGCATTCAAGGCAGGTCCGGATTTCATCGACCCGATGTACCACACCGCGGCCACCGGACGCCCCTCCAGGAATCTCGATTCCTTCATGCTCACCGACGAACGCATCCGTAATGTGGTGGGCTATGCCTCCAGGGACGCAGACCTCTGTGTCGTCGAAGGGGTCCGCGGACTGTATGAAGGGTTCTCTGGGGACAGTGACGTGGGTTCGACCGCCCACATCGCCAAACTGCTCGGACTCCCAGTCGTTCTGGTCATTGACGCGGGTTCCCTGACCCGGAGTGCCGCGGCGATAATCAACGGTTTCAAATCCTTCGACCCCGAGGTCAAGATTGCCGGAGTCATCCTCAACAAGGTATCGGGCTCCCAGCATTCGGGAAAGCTCGATGTCGCGATGAGCACGTATTGCAAGGATGTAAAGGTCATCGGAAAGGTCCGCAAAGACGCTGATAATACCCTTCAGCAAAGGTACCTGGGTCTTAATACCCTGCACACCTTCGACCAGGGAGAGATAGAACCTCTCGAGAGGCTAGTGGAACCACTCGACCTCGATATGCTGTTGGGCATTGCGGAGACCGCTTCCGGGGATCTCCCTACCGAGTCCCCATATATCCACAGGAATTCCGGACTGACTGCAGCAGTGCCGATGGACGATGCCTACTGTTTCTATTATCATGAAAACATCGAATGCCTGAAAGCATCCGGCATAAACGTCAGGAAGTTCCGTCCCATCGACGGGGAACGTCTTCCCGACGCTGATATGGTCTACCTGGGCGGAGGCTATCCTGAATTGTATGCGGATATGATCTCCGCAAACACCGATTTCCTGGAAGGCGTCAAGAACATGTCCGAGGAGAACAAGCCGATCCTCGGGGAATGCGGGGGTCTGATGACCCTGTGTGCCAATATGAGGCTGAAATCCAGCAGGGTCTACAAGATGGCAGGGGTCTTCAACGCCACTGCGGATATGGTGGATGTCCGCCACGGCCCCACATATACGATCGCTGACGCCCTGCCCAATAATCCATTGTTCAAAGGACAGGTCAAAGGACACGAGTACCATTACTCCGACGTGAAGATCCACGGTTCTGGTTTCTTCGGTTTCAACCTCAGACGCGGGAGTGGGATCGCCAACAACAAGGATGGACTCGTCCACAAGAACACAATCGGGACCTACATGCACCAGCACGCCCTCTCCATGGAAGACTGGGCTAAGGGTTTCGTGGATGCCGCTCAGTGACTTTCGTATTTGCTTTCGATACTGCGAGCGAGGGTAACCGCACCGTCATAATCTTGAGCAGAAATCTTGTGCCAGATATCCTTATCCGCAAGGATTTTCGCTAGGAATTCGGCACGTTTGGGCTGTTCCGAGATCCTCTCCTGCAGGTCGCTCCGCAGATACTTCAGCAGTTCCATCATATCATCGTATTCCGGACCCAGGAGTTCGTCTATCTTCCTTGCGACGTAAGGCGGGAAAGCAGGCACCGAACCTTCGGAGGAAACCGCCACGGTGTAGTTATTCTTCCTCACGGTGGAAGGAAGCAGGATATCACCGCCGCCATGAGCTGAATTAATAAGGCACCCGGTATTCCTGGCACATTCGGTGATGGCTGCGTTGAGCTGCTTGCTGTCCGTTGCTGCAACCGCAATGAACGCACCCTCTAGGTATCTGGTTATGTCGGCAGAATCGATATGTGCGATAATGATCCTGTCGCACACCTCTTCCATTCCGGGGACGGTCTTCTCCGACACCACTGTTATATCGAACCCTTCGAACTGTACGCATTTCCTGTACGCGACCATGCCTCCGCCGAAAACGACGATCTTGCGGTCTTTGGTGGGTTCGAGGAAAACAGGTACCTTCCTTGCCATCGGAGCAATATCGCTACGCCGATATTTATTGGGACAGGTATGTTGTTTGTATGTTTCCAGACCGTTAACATAGATATCGAAATTGGTAATCTGGCACTAACAAATAACAATCCAGAAATGTCAAAGATACGTTCAATGACAAACGTAATTGGTACTCTGAATCTAGTTTCCATTATACTCGCAAGCTTGCCACATATGAATAATTGATCAGAAAACAGGATTGCTATTACTTAGCACGCGCAGAATTTGGGACGGATACCACCAAATCCGTATCCGATGAGTTCGACGAGACCTCGTTCACGACCGCCCTGACTATCGGTGCGGAATGATACCATGGCGGCACTCGAGGAGGCCATCAAGGCCGTGAAGAACTGCTGCGGCGTGACCAGCATTGACATCTCGCCCATACTCGCCGATCCCGGGCTCTTCGCCCAGGCTCTCGATGATATCTACCAGATGTACGAGCGCGAGGTATTCGACATCATCGTTACCACCAAACTATCGGGATGCATTTTCGCATCGGCCCTTGCGCAGAGGATGAAGAAAGGTTTCATCATGGCAAACTGTGTGTCCTCCGAGACAGAAGGCTGCATCTGTCAGCAGATCGAGGGAAGGAAGAGCAAGCTTACCCTTGGCATTCCCGAAGGAGCAATCCAGAAGGGAATGAAGGCAATTGTCGTGGTCGACGAACTGTCTCACGGCAGAGATGTGAAAGGTACCATCGAAATGCTGGAGAGCCAGGGTGCGACAGTAGTCAAGATTTCCGGTTTCGTGGAGGATTCCAATTATAATGCAAGGAAGAATGTTCTCCGCGGATATCCTATTGAGAGCAGGCTTTTCACAGAGGCCATTTTCAACGAGACAAACTTTTTACCTTGCCCAACGGCAAGGCTCTCTGTTTTGTTTCACTTAAGGGTAGCATTCAAGGAAAGTGTATCGTCTGTCAGTATATACTCGTGAATGCACAGATTTGAATCGATAGTGAAAATAACTGATAGCGAATCCTTGGTATACTTCCAAAGGTTGTAGGTGGATCCATCGGCATCCTTAGTGCCCATGTATGTGTAGAGTGATTCATCGACCTTTTTGTTACTATCACAAATCACTGTGAAGACTGGTGTTTCAGCAGTAGTTTGTTTTTCACCATCGAAGAATGAATACGTGGTTGTGACGCGGTATACGTATGATGAATTCTCGTTGATATACTGCGAATGGCCATTGCCCGTGACCGAGTAAGAAGAATATGTGCCAGATACCTCATAATCATGATCCACGCGGTATTGATCGTTAGGATCTTTAAATAAATGCATCAGCCCGAACATAGAGATGACACTCGTCATCAGGACTATGACCATGATAAGGGCGATGATGGTGCGTGAACTTTGCATAGTACCATTTGTGGCGGGGACAAAGTCCCCGCCTTATGGTTTTCAGAGGTCGTAGTCCTTAAAGAAATTGTCGATATCCACGTCGGCATAATTGGCCTTTTCAGTGGCGAAGGTATCGATGAATTCGTTGAACAGGGTTTCGTAGTTCAACGAAAGGAGTCCAGGCTGCATGACATTCAGGTAGAACACCATTTCAAGAACGTACATCGGACTGTTACCTGCCTCACGTGCCATACCGAGGTAATGCATGGTAGGCAGTTTGGCTCCTTCTCCGGCACTGATCAGTGTCTTCCAGGACTCCACGGTAGCATCCAGGTCTCTCTGTCCACGGAGTCCATCGTGCTCATTATCAATCCAGTAAAGGTCGCTGTAACCGGCGGTCTTTGTATCGTAGAGGACAGTGTAAATGTTCTCTGCAGTGAGAGTGTTGTAGTTCTTGGTCAGGAGGCTGTGGTGCTGTCCGACAGAGTAGACTCCCGCCCAATCCGCATGGATAAGGTTAGTGTTACCCTTACCAGTGATGCTGTATTGGCCGGTGTCGATGTAACTGGGTGCGTTTCTTGACATAATCAGTGCGCCCTTATCCGATTCCGCAAGAGTTGCAGCTGCATCTTTCACTTTTGACAGGATGCCGTCATGCCAGTCCAGATACTGATAGGTCTTGGTCATATCTCCCTGGAGGAGGAATCCGAACATCACGATAGAACGGTCGATGTATTCATTGGGGTAGTTAACACCGCTGTTGTCGCAGGTGTTCATGAACATGACATCGATTCCTGCAGGATTCAGTTTCTTGGGTGATTCGACATCTGCGGTGGCCTCGCAGTATCCGGGGATATATACATCGATTTTGTTCTGCATGATTTTCTCGTAATCTGGCTCTTCAGTCGATCCGAGAGAGGTTGCGGCTTTGAGGTTGCTGTTAAGCTTGGCCCAATAGTTGGCGATTGTGGTGTCGACCATCTTTACCTTGCTCATAAGGCCGGTGACTTCACAGGTATATACTCCGCTGCAGTAGGTAGTGGCGATGGATTTGACAGGCCATGATACCTTGGCAACTTTGAAGTAATTGTCGATGTAGTAAACGTCAATCTTGGTGTCAGCGGTTGCATCTAGGATATTCTTCAGATAATCGACATCTTTGGAGTCGACTTTACCGTCTGCGTTTGCATCTGCCAGGCGGGTTGCGGTCTTGGATCCGTTGATAATAGCTTCGAGGTAGCTAACATCGTCATTGTTGAGTTTATCATCTTCATTGGCATTACCGTATACCCAGAGTCTCGAAGAAGAGTTAGGGAAATCTTTTTCGGCAATGGTATTGCCGACAATCTTGCCGTTGTCAGAACTGGAGGAATCGTGGGATCCGGTGAAGACCACCACTGCAGCTCCGGCGACTACTGCAACAACGGCAATGATTGCTACAATCATTATTTTTTTGTCCATAAAATGGCCTCAGTCGTATTTTGGTTTCAGTCTTATGTGGGGGATTCCGTCATACATCTGTACTTCGGAATCGACCTGGTAAACGGTTTCTATATTCTCGCGAGTAAGCACTTCTGAAGCACTGCCATCGGCATATACTCCTCCGTGATTCATCAAAACAACGCGGTCCGCATAAGCGGCAGTAATGTTAAGGTCGTGACAGACCATGATGACCATAATTTTCCGGTCTCTTGCATAGGCCTTGAGGAAGCGCATCACGTCCATCTGGTATTTAACGTCCAAATTCGAGGTGGGTTCATCCAGAATCAATATTTCTGGCTCTTGTACCAGTCCGCGGGCAATAAGGACTCTCTGGGTCTGTCCTGCGCTCAGTTGGCGAGTATCTCTGTCACTGAGCGGTTGGAGTTCCATGAGCTCTATGGCCGCATCTACGATCTCGATATCCCTTTCAGACGTCATCCATCCTGCCCGGGGATGTCTTCCGAGAAGGACTGCCTCGGACACAGACATCCCGAACACTGTACTCGAACTGTTAGGTACGAATGCGAGGATGCGGGCAATATCAAGGAGGCTCATTGTCTGAACATCCTTTCCGTTGATTTCCACGGATCCTGAACTCGGTTTGAGAAGTTTGTTAATACATTTTACGAGTGTGGTTTTACCGACACCGTTGGGACCAAGTATGCACATCAGTCCCGGTTCGTCGAATTTGAGATTGATGTTCTTAAGAATTTCAACGGAGCCGTAGCCGAAGGTCATGTTTTTGAATTCGACAGTGACCCTATCCTGCTGTTCCCTTGGTTCATAGAGGATAGATGTTCCGCTCATGCCCACACCTCTTTGTTGTTGCGCAGAATGAGATACAGGAACAGCGGACCTCCGATGCATGAGGTAATTACTCCGACGGGGAGAATAGTGGGTGCAGCGATGGTCATAGCTACCAGGTGAGATATAAGGAGCAGAAGTGCACCAAAGAATCCTGAGGCAGGTACGAGGAACCTGTTGTCAGAACCGATAATTGATCTCACCATATGAGGCGCTACAAGTCCTATGAATCCGATTATACCCGTAAAGCTGACCACTGCCGCGGCCATAAGCGTTACCACCAAAAGGAGGATAAGGCGGCGACGTTCGACGTCAACTCCGAGACTCTTAGCACTTTCATCCCCAAGTCCCAGTATATTGAGCTGGTTAGCCATATACTGGATGTATATTGTTCCTAAAATGGCTATCGCCATGACGATGAGGACTTCCTGATAGTCTGTACCGTCCACAGAACCAATCATCCACTTGTATACAGAAGAAAGGTCCTCCGGATCGGCAATCAGCATGAAAAGTTGGGTCATCGCATTGAAGAGGTACATCAATGCAATACCGCAAAGAATCATCATGGTCGGAGTAGCATTGCGGAATTTGCTAAGCATCAGAATGATGACCGCAGGTATCACCGAGAAGACGAATGCATTGATGACAATGCCGCCTCCGCTGATAAGTTCTATTCCGAGGATGACTGCCAGGGCTGCACCGAATCCCGCTCCTGAGGAGATTCCCATAGTATACGGGTCGGCAAGAGGGTTCTTCAGCATACTCTGCATGCATACACCGCAGATAGCGAGTGCAAATCCGCAAACCAATGCAGTAATGATGGCAGGCATGCGCAGGTGGACAACGATATGGTAGATAGTGGCATCCTCCGGCGTACGCCTGAGGATTGCATCGACCAATGCACCGAAAACCTCGCCGTTCGAGATGGGAAAAGAACCGACAGTAGCTGCATAGATCATGACTACAATACAGCCTAAGATACAAGCCAGGATGAATAGAAGCCTCTTCCTGACGTTCGAACTATGTGTCTCTTTGAAGTGGGATTGCTCCCCGGTCTGGTCTTTTTCCATCGTGACGCGATAATAATTATAGTATTAATAATTTGTAGTTTCGTAATACTGTTTATGTTCTGATTTTGGATTGTTATTAACAAAAGCACACTAATAGTAAAAAGGTATTACTAGAATCATTGACTCTCTGAGATATCTATGGCTCCGATAGAATGGTTAGAGCCACAAAAACCACGTCGAAAACGGAAATACCTACCAATCAGCGTATGTTCGAGACACAGATAAGTAACCATTCGAGCGAAGTGAACGAGTATGGATTGGCTGATGTTTGCGATATTATC
>CAMNNR010000019.1 GCA_946545675.1 uncultured Thermoplasmata archaeon
CACTTAAGAAATTCCGTGATAACAACAGTTTCAGCTATGCGGTGAAGGTATCCAGGAACAACTACGGTTACGACATGGAGACAGGGATACTGACGATTCCGTTCTACGAGCTGTTCCTACTGGCCGAACAGATCGCCGATGACCGTATTCCCGATGATCTCTTCAACAGAAATTGAGAGTGGGGGAGCGTGGGACACAGATGTAATCCGGGTATATCTCCGAGACCTCGGAGCAGAGCGTCCTGATGGCTTCGGCACGGTCCACGTCGAAACTGAGTACGGCATCGAAACGCATCCGCTTCGAGTCCGTATCCACATGGAACGCATGTATCTGCAGCACCCATTCGTGTGAGGATGCGATCTCCAGGACCTTCTTTCTGATCCCAGCCGCGACCGGGTCGGTGTTGTTGACCGAATACACGCCTATCGCTGCGAGTGTCACGCCCGTCTCCTGGTAGACCCTGACCTGCAGATCCCGGGAGATAACATCGATCTCCTCCGCGGTGGTCCCGGAATCCATTTCCATATGAATCGAAGCGTAATCCCTTCCTGGCCCGTAGTTGTTGATAACGAGGTCGTATGCCCTCAATACGCCGGGCGTCTCGCAGACGATATCCTTAATCCTGCCGGTAACCTCGGAGTCTGACCTCTGGCCCAGGATCTCCCCAAGGGTCTCGCCCATCATCTCCAAACCGGATTTGATGATGAATACCGAGATCAGGACACCGACGTACGCTTCCAGAGCGAGGCCGGTGAATACCATTATCAGAGCGGTTGCGAGGTTCCCGAGAATCATATCTGATTAATTTTAGGTATTCCTAAAAAATATATAACGATTAGGGAGGCATTCTATCAGCGAGTTTGCGTTTGATCGGCAGGATTCTTCTTCACGTATCTGACAAATGGCCGTCTGGCACAATGTGTGATATTGATCACGATATGCGGATTCTCACTTTCGGCCACCCCTCCCTTAGCTTTATAAAGGCATGTCGCAAGACATCTTCTGGGAAAACGATGCAGGATACCGGAACACCTCAGCAGATCATCATCCATGTGGATATGGATGCCTTCTACGCATCCGTCGAAGCTAGGGACGATCCCTCCCTCTGCGGGAAGGCACTCATCATCGGTTCCTTACCCGGCGAAAGGGGTGTGGTCTGTACCTGCAGTTACGAGGCGAGGGAATTCGGGGTCCGTTCGGCGATGAACATCAAGGAGGCCTACAGGAGATGCCCTGACGGCATATACATGCATCCCAATTTCTCCAAGTACAAGGAAGCTTCTGCACAGGTCCACCGTATCTGGGACTCCTATGCAACCGCGGTGGAATCGGTGGCTCTCGATGAGGCATATTTGGATGTGACGGAGACTGCTGGCACATTCGAAAGGGCGAGAGAGTTCGCACTGGAGATAAAGCGCCGCGTCAAGGAAGAGGTCGGTTTGACCTGTTCCGTCGGCGTAGCCTATTCCAAGACAGCGGCCAAGACCGCCAGCGAGGAGAACAAGCCGAATGGTTTCTTCGAGATCCCGACGCCAGACGATTTCGTTAATCTGATAATCGACCGTGAAGTGGATGTGCTTTACACCGTAGGCAGGAAGACTGCCGAGAAACTCCGTTCGATGGAGATATTCACTGTCCGCGAACTCCGTGACAGGGAGAGCGAGGTGATTGCCACATTCGGTAAACACGGGCGGTGGCTGGTGCAGCTGGCGTACGGGATCGATACGCAGAAGGTCGTACCATATAAACCGGAAGACGCCAAATCCGTCAGCAGAGAGATTACCTTCCAGAAGAACGTGAGCGACCGTCCGTTCCTGAAGGACGTGCTCCTACTCCTCTCCGTCTCCGTGGTGGAACGTGCACGCACCCACGGGTTGCAGGGGAAGGGGGTAGTCCTCAAGATCACCTATGGGAATATGCAGAGCATCAGCAGGTCCAGGCTCATCACCGCACACGATGACGCATATTCGGTCTACAGGGAAGCCTGCAGGATGCTGGATTCAGTGAGTTACAAGGATGTGAGACTCATCGGTGTGGGGATATACAACGTGATCCAGTCAAAGCGTAGGCAGCTCACCCTGGATGACCTCAACGGAGATGGGTCGGAAAAACGCCGCATCTACCTTTCCAACGCCTTGGACAGGATCGGAAGGCATTACGGTCTCGTATCCGTCCTTGACCCCCGTACGATGGGCGGTCTCGAAGAACTCCACCGCGTGGTCGGACACATGCACGAGTGTCGTGCCAACAGTCCCTGGTCGGGTTCCTATCTGGCAAGAGATAAGCTCTCTGCATGAGATCGTTACCGTAAGTCCTAGCAGACGTGGGACAGATCAGGAAATATCCTTGAGAGTCTCTTCATGCACCCTAGATAATCTTACAATATATTGGATGTATCTGCCGTCTGTTAGCAATCGGCTTTATAGTCTGCGACCCCGATTCCAGATTTATGAAGGATATCACAGAGTCAGAGGTCCTGGCCGCCATCAAGGAGAATCCTATGATCTGTACCCGTGCTCTGGTCAAGAAACTGCGCCCTGATGAGTTCAGGGATGCCGAGGCATACAAGGGGTACCTGTGCGCACTCTAGCCTATGCTGACAAAGCTCTGGAAGGATGGGACGATTATTTCTTCCAAGGTTCAGTGCTGCACATTCAATCTCAAACAATGGCAGATGGCTTGAATGAAACAAATGTGATCATCTGATTCATTTCAGGATTTCAGAGTCATTCCAGAAGCCGTCTGGCTGTATCCATTATCTCCGATTTCAGGTCATCCGGTATTAGTACATAGGTGGACGCTTCTTCGATCGTCATCCCCCTATCCTTTACTAAATAGACTATGGTGGAAATAGGGACCTGTTTGGCAGCTTCGGCCATCCCCTCAGCTAGACCTTCAGACAAACCTTCGGCTTTGCCCTCGCGGAACCCGCGATTGTATGCTTCCTCATCCAGTGTTATCATGTCCCGAATCCTCCCAGAATCCTATCATACCGAAAATGTTGAGGTTTAACACATTCTGAGTCATTTAAGAATGTGTCTGGCTGAATCCAATATCTCCGAACTCAGGTCATCCGGTATCTGCAGATATGTGGATGCTTCTTCGATTGTCATTCCCCTATCCTTTACCAAATGGACTAGGGTGGAAACAAGAACCTGTTTGGCACCTTCGGCTTTACCCTTAGCTAAACCTTCAGACAAACCTTCGGCCTTACCCTTAGCTAAACCTTCAGACAAACCTTCTACCTTCCCCTCAGCTAGACCTTCGGCTTTGCCCTCAGCTAGACCTTCGGCTTTGCCCTCGCGGAACCCGTGATTGTATGTCTCCTCATCCAGTGTTATCATGTCCCCAATCCTTCCCAAAATTGCATCATCTAGTGAAATTTTAAACTTATCTTTGACGACTTCTTTACGTTTTTCCATCTTCATCGGTGAGAAAAGGGCGGCAGGAATCGCAGAGATCTCAGGGAGTTCTTCCCCATAAGGTCCAACGAATACCATGATGATATTGAACGTGTCAAGAGGTTCCATGTATCTGTTGGGATCTCCGGCCAGACTTTCCGCCATCATCTTGTATCTTGTGACAGTGTTGCGGTATGCGGCTTTGGGATTCAATATGTACCAGATGCTGTAAACCTTGCGAAGTTCATCGTAATCTGATCCGGAGAATTCACTTCCTTTTTGAGCCGACACCATCCTCCCAAGATAGTATTCGGCACGTTTCCCAAGGGGGTATCCGGGAGATGGATCGTTCTGACCTTCCACGTTCACTATCACTTCGATATTCTCGTCTGAGTTCGGAATCTTAACAGTGAAAACGCTATCTGTCACTATGCTGCCATCTTCGGGGTCATGGTATTCAGTCTCTCTTCCTATGACAGTGATGTTATCGGCACCTATGTTAAGACAGTCCTTTATCGTACCGAAGTCTTTGTCCACGAATTCCTCTAGAGTGTAGCGCAGAAGCATGGACAACACATCACCGTTGTGAACAATCGCCTTGAATTCTTGATCCAGCAGAGTTTGTTTGTCATTTTCGGATTTCACAATATCACCTCGATTTCGATCTTCGGAATCAAGCTGACATAAAAAGCGAAGCAGTGTACAGTTAGTATGTCACAGAGACAGAGCCAGATATATATAAAAAAACAAAGAACGATACGCCCCCAATGACAATAGATCTCAAAGGGGCGAAGACGGTCTCCGAAGCCGTCGACCCCGACAACTACGGCGCCACTCGGTATATGCAGGACGACCAGGACACCACCTTCCTATTCACCGATCTCAACGGAGGGAAAGCGGCAGGTAACGTCTACTCCACCAGGCAGAAGATCGGTGCCGCCATGGGTATCCCGAAGGAGGACATCGTCAAGCATGTGATGGATGCGATGTCCGCCCCCATAGCCACGGAGGAGGTTTCCGACCCGCTTTTCAAGGAACAGGTTCTGGAACTCGACCTCACCAAGCTGCCCATAGTCAAGTACTTCCCCAAGGATGCCGGCAGGTACATCTCCGCCGGAATCGTCGTGTCCGAATACAACGGCAGGAGGAACGTCTCCTTCCACAGGATGCTCATCAAGGACAAGGACACGATCGTCATCCGTTTGGTTCCCCGTCATACCTTCACCCTTTTCAACGAGGCCAAGAAGGACGGCAAGGAACTGAAGATCGCGGTATGCATCGGAGCACCCGTAGAAGCGATGGTCTCCGCTGCCCTGTCGGTGGATTTCGGAACCGATGAACTGACCATCGCATCCGCCATGCACAAGGCCGGCCACGGCACTCCTCTGAAGGTCGCCAAGTGCGACAACGGCCTCTCCGTGCCCGCAGAATGCGAGTACGTCTTCGAGGGAAGGATCACCGCCGAGACATGCACCGAAGGACCGTTCGTGGATATAGCTGGCACATATGACGAGATAAGGGATCAGCCGGTCATAAAGATCGATAAGATATGGGCAAAGAAGGATCCCGTTTTCCAGCTCCTGCTCCCGGGAGGAAACGAACATTTCCTGCTGATGGGTGTACCCAGGGAACCCGTAATATTTAAGACCGTAAGGCAGGCTGTGCCCAAGGTGAAGAACGTGCGTCTCACCGAAGGAGGATGCTGCTGGCTGAACGGTGTCGTCTCCATATCCAAGAACAAGGGGGGCGACGGCGTCAATGCCATCATGGCTGCCTTCACCGGCCACCCGTCCATGAAGAGCGTGATCATCGTGGATGACGACATCGACATCTTCGATGACCGCGAGGTCGAATGGGCTGTCGCCACCAGGATGCAGGCAGACAGGATAATCAGGATCCCAGGCGCTGCTGGGTCTTCACTCGATCCTTCCGCTCACGGCACCACCTGGAAGGTCGGTTACGACGCCACCATCCCTGTCGGGGAGGACCGCGCCCCCTACACCAAAGCCGTGCTGCCGCCGAAGGAGTGATACCGTGTCCACGGTAACCCCGGAACTCCTCTCGGAAGGGGAGGCGATTGTTAGCAGGCATGATGCGGAGGAGATCCACCGCTTCGGCGACAGGATCGTATCAGTGGAACCTGACAACTGGTTCGGTCTCTACGTCAGGGGAGTCGGTTACGGTCTGGAGATCGACCTGAAGAACGCTGTCGACTGCTGGACACGCAGTCTCGAGGGTATCGACGACGAGAGTTATGCGGAGAAGATGCTCCCGGGCATCGTGGATTCCCTTGCATTCTGCCTGAACCACATGAAAGGCGGTGAGATGGACGATTTCAAGTCCCTCGGGGAGCTCATATCCTCCCTCAACGGAATGCTTCCAGAGAGTGACGACGAGGTCATTGTCAATCCTGTCCTGGACAGGTCCGTGGAGTTCTTCAGCGCGCACCCCGCGGAGTTCCCGTTCACAGCTTACTATGCGCTCAAGGCATTCGTGATGACCGCGTTCAGGGCCTATGTCGAGCTCAGGTTCTTTCCGGTCTTCTTCGGGAAGCTGAAGAATGCTGGGGATCACATCAAAGCGAACGCGGAGGAGCGTGTCGCCAATGCGATCGACACCGACTACCTATTCGTCGATACTCTGGTCAACGCCATCAACGGGGCCTTGGAATCGACTTCTGCGGAGGATCTCGATGCCATCGAGGAATACTGGCTCGAGCACAAGGTCGATCCCTATCTGGCACATCTCATGCAGGCGTATCAGATGTCGGCTGCCATGGCGACTTCAGGCAAGTTCATGGGCAAGGTAGCGAAGACCGTCATGAACTCCGAGATCCCCCTGTTCATCAAGGCGTATCTCTCGCCCAAACACTGAATCATCTTTTGGGGATGAGCACGACAGCCGTCGTGCCGGCCCCCACCTTACTCTTTATCTCGAACGTTCCACCCATCATGGTCTTCAGACGGGAGCTTAGGTTCTCCAGCCCCACATGGCTCCTTCCCGTATCCGTCGGGGCATCGGTATCGAAGCCCACCCCGTTGTCGGTGATGGTGATCCTGTGGGCGTTCTCCAGTTCCTCGGTGATGATGGTCACGGTCCCGCCCTCCTCCTTCTGGGTGATGCCGTGTTTGATCGCGTTCTCGACGATCATCTGCAGGGTCATGGGGGGCACCTTGAAGTCCCTGTCGGGGGTGACGAACACCACGTCGATCTTGTCCTTGAAGCGGAGTTTCTCGAGACCGACATAGGTCATGACGTGTTCCAGTTCCTTTTCGAAGGGGATCGGGGCCGTCTGGGAGATGGTGCTGATGTTCTCCCCGAGATAGGTCTTGAATTTGCTTATGGCCTCGACTGTCTCCGGGGGATTGCCCTCCATCTCCATGATGTTGCTAAGGGCCTCGTCGAGCAGTTCCGGTTCGATGCGGGAGACCATCACCGCCACCTTGTGTTCGGTGAGGGCGGCATCGTTCTTCAGGATCTTCATACCACGGTCCTGATAGATCTCCCCGTAGACCACCATTCCGACGGCCACCAGGGACAAGGTAGTGAAGGATGGTACGTGGAATGGCAGGGAGAGGACTCCGGTGACCAGGGGGATCAGGATGCATACGAATAGTGCGTTCCTGTGTCTAGTGGTCGTCGCATGGCACAGTGCCAGATATATGCAGATGAGGGATAGGAGCACGGTCGGGATGGTGAGCGTCCACCAGAAGAAGGTGTTCACATAGACCAGGCCATCGGGATAGAACGCGTAACCTGTCAGATAGTTCGTAATGGTCAGAACGACCTCGATGGTCATGAGTGTGAGGGCGATCCACTTGTACTTGACGGCAAATCCTTCCTCCAGGTCCATTATCTCCATCTCGTAGTTTATGAAGAGGTAGAGGATGGGGGGAAGGATCAGGTGCTCGATATGATAGACCGCATTGAGCATGGATATGTTATGATACAGATCCACGGCCAGCCAGTAGCAGTATTCCACGCAGAGACTGAAGTATGCCGCCGAGAGGAGGCACATGATATAGAACACGCTGTTGCTGATCCTCCGGTCGAAGTATATGGACATGAAGAGGATGAAACACACACCCATGCCCGCCCCTATGATTGATGTGCAGACGCATCCGAGGTCGCTGAAGCTGCCTATGGCCGGCAGCACTATCGCGAATAACATCACCGCGCTCAGGATCATGAGGGCGGATACCGCGATGCATATGGGGTTCCAGTAATCCTTCAGGTCCATAGGGTATCCTCCTTGATGGCAGGTATTCTGATTTTGCAGTGGATGGAACCGTCCTCGTGGAGTTCGTTCGTTATGTCGCCTCCGACCATGGACTGCAGGCGCTTCTGGAGTACCAATATGTCCTCCGTTGTGGACCCGACGAATTCCTTGGACATCTCGGACGGATTCATGTCGATGATGGATATCGTATGGTAGTCGTCCTCCAGATTGCTCAGGATGTCCATGCGCACGGTGCCGTCGCCCTCGCGGAGGTTCAATTCTATGGCCTGTTCCAGGATGATCTTGACGGTGAGCGGGGGGATGAAGAAGCCGCTGTTCTGGGCATCGATCCTGACGTCGATGCGGTCGGAGTATTTCTGTTTCAGAATCCCTATGTAGGTCTCCACGTGGTCGAGTTCCCTCGACACGGGTATGGGGTTGATTTGCCCCAGGGAGTCAAGGTTCTTGCGCATGTAGTGTCCGAACTCGGCGATGGCGTCACGGGTCTCCATGGGATTGCCCTTGATGTTCATGATGGCGGTGAGGGCGTTGTACAGGAAGTGGGGCTGGATCTGCGAGACCATGACTGCGGCACGCTGTTCCGCCATCTCCGCCTCGTACTTTATGAGGTCGCCGCTGCGTCCGAGGTAGATGTTTGCATACATCACCACAAGCATCAGCATCATCGTCTGATATTGCAGGGAGGTACCGTAGCTGTAGACCTGCATGACCGCGCTCAGCAACGGTATCAGGACATATGCCAGGAATACGACTTTCCTCCTGAGTTCTTTCTCGTTGGCGAGTATGGTAACAGAACAGAATATGCCCTCCAACCCGGGGGCTGCGAAGGACATGAAGAATGCGTAACCGCGGGTGTATATCCCGGTATCTGGGTCTATGGTGAAGTACCATCCCGTGACGAGGTTGAGCGCGACCGCCGCAAGACCTATAACGACTACTGTCCTCATCGGGATGCGGAGACTCTCCATCAGTCTGCCGTCCCTGTATATCCCGTAGATGTACATCCAGAAGGTGTACGGCATGAGGATGAGGAGCGCATACATGAAGTGGTTGAGGAATTCGGTCAGATAAATCATGGACGCGTTGCCGTCGAAGACCCATCCGAGGATGTCCCAGAAGAGAAGATTGTGTTCGAACACCAGGAGGAACAGGAAGGCCCGCGTGTTGGTGTTCCGGAGGCGGTCCTTGGATATCGAGACGAAGATCACGGTGCAGATTATCATCCCGAAGGCATCGCCGGAAATGTTGACGATGATCTGGTTGTCCATCACGGGCAGGTCGGCGATGATAATAAGCAAAATAGCCAGAGCACAGGAGGCAGCCATCAAGACTGCGGTCAGAATCTCGACCGTGTTTGCCCTTATCTGTCTCATTCGATATCGTCTCCTGGGGATTGGGCTTCGAGACGAAATCGTAGGATTCGATTATAAATTTAGTGTTGGAAAGGAGGGGCCGGAGCCCCTGGGTTATGATCAGTTCCACCAGTCTGCCTTGCGGCCGATGGTCTCATCCCTGTCGGGTCCGAGGGAGATGATGTCGGCCGGGGTGCCGGTCTCTTTCTCGATGAAGGCGATGTAGTCCTTCATCTCCTTGGGGAGTGCGTCGTATCCTCCCTTCACGAGGGCCTCGGTGTCGTCCCATCCCTTCCATCCCTTGAGGGTGGTGTAGACGGGTTTGGCCCTCTCGAGCTTCTTGATGGATGCGGGGAAGTACCTGGTCTTCTGACCGTCGATCTCGTAGGCGGTGCACACGGGCAGTTCCTCGTAGTCGTTGAGGACGTCGAGCTTGGTGATGGCGAGGTTGTCGAATCCGCAGAGGGTCTTGGCGTGGTTGACCACGACGAGGTCGAGCCATCCGCACCTCCTTCCCCTTCCGGTGGTTACTCCGAACTCTCCGCCCTTCTTCTGGAGGCTCTCCTCCTCTTCGCCGTGGAGCTCGGTCACGAAGGGGCCCTCTCCGACGTGGGTGGTGTAGGCCTTGACGACTCCCATGCAGTGGTTGAGCCTGCTGGGGGCGATTCCGGAACCGGTGCAGATTCCTCCGCCGGTGGTGGAGGATGAAGTAACGAAGGGGTAGGTTCCGTGGTCGATGTCGAGCATGGCACCCTGGGCACCCTCGAGCATGACGTTCTTGCCCTCGTCGAGGGATTCGTTGATGAGAACGCCGGTGTCCACGATGTACCTTCCGAGTTTCTCTCCCCATCCGGTCATCTTGTCGAGCAGGGATTCAACGGTGCAGCTGCATCCCTCGGCATCGAGCATGTTCATGAGGTCTTTCTTGTAGGGGAGGAGCAGGGAGATCTTCTCCTCGAGGGTCTCCTTCTCCAGCAGGTCGCCGGCCCTGAATCCGATCCTGGCGATCTTGTCCTGGTAGCTGGGTCCGATACCCTTCTTGGTGGTTCCGACGGGCTTTTTGCCGCGGTATTTCTCCTCGGCGCCGTCGAGCTTCTTGTGATAGTTCATGATGAGTGCGGCACGGTCGGAGATCCTGAGTCCCTCGATGCTGCCTCCGGCCTCCTCGACGCCCTTGATCTCGTCGAGGAGCTCCTCGATGTTGACCACGGTACCGTTACCGATGACGGCCAGCTTGCCGGGCCTGACGACTCCCGATGGGAGTCCGTGGAGTTTGAAAACCTTGTCGCCGACGACGATCGTGTGTCCGGCGTTGTTGCCTCCCTGGAAACGGACGATGAGGTCCGCTTTCTCATCGAGGTAGTCTATGATCTTTCCTTTACCTTCGTCGCCCCATTGGGACCCGATGACTGCTAGGCTCGGCATATGAAATCATGACAAGATAGGCCAACCCCATTTATAGGTTATCGGGGGTAGTCGCGGGAACATCGTTCAGTGCGATGCTGATGCTCCTCATTCCCTCTTGGGGGCGGGGGTGGCGTGGGCCACCTCGCGGTAGACGGCGAGGATGTCCTTCAGGGGGAGTTCGGTGACGAACGAGGTAGGTGAGAAATGGGTCTTGGAGGTGGGGCAGAGCTCGTTCATTCTCTCCACGAAGAGGTCGAGGTTGGGCGGGGACAGCTTGGTGTAGGAGGAGAGCTCGCTCATGTCGTACACGAACGGAACGGAATCGATCTCGTCCCTCCAGATGTCCAGCATCTTGGAGCACTTCTTCTCCTTCGCCATACCCTCAGGCTGCATCCTGTTGAGAAGCTCCTTGTCGAAGAGGGGTCCGAGCCAGAACGGGCCCAGCTTATGGTCGGAGTCATACTCCTTCACCGCCTCCCTCTCCAGGTTCTGCATGTCGTACCTCATGTACCCGAGCTGGTCGAGCATCCTGTCGCAGGCGGTGGTGCCGCTCTCGATTTGGATATACGTCCTGTAATAGTGGTCGGCGCTGAAGGAGAGCAGGGGGCGCATGCCCATGTCGAACTTCCCCATCTCCCTCGCGATGGTGCAGAGGAGGATGCGGAGCCCTCCCTCGTGGCACATGTATCCCCTGATGGGTTCGCACTGGTACCTGCGTCTGCATTTCGGTGCCTGTGCGCCTGCCAGGGGTGCGGTGTCCGTGGCGGTCACCGCGAGCACTCCCCGCTTGCGGGTCCCGCGGATGGCTGACTGTATGAACAGCGAGGGGGAACCGAACGGGTCCAGGTCGACGTAATCGAAGGAGTTGTCGGCGAAGAGGGCGTGCATGTTGGCGTGGCTCGGGGTCACGTTGGAGAGGTTATTGAGTTCGATGTTGGCCTTGATGTAGGGGATGGCATTCTCGTCGAAGTCGTTGGCGGTGACCTCTGTGCCAGGTACTTCGTTGGCTATCCTCACCGCCCTGCTGCCGGTGGCGGTCATGGCATCGGCCACGGTCATGGTCGGCTTCTCCAATGCCCGGAGGAGCATGATGCTCACATCACGGTTGAAGGCCATCTGTTCGTTGAAGAATACGGAACCGGCGTTGATCTTGCCGGGACCTTGGGTGGAATGTACTTCGGGGACCAGGAGTCTGGTCTTCCCTTCGGTGATGACAGTGCCAGAGGGGCTCAAATGTTTTCACCGCTCATGAGTTTGACGATCTTGTAGGGGAGGATGTTCCTGTTGGTGGGGGTCACCTCGAGTATCCTCACGTCGTCCCTCCTCCTGATGTCCTGCAGGAGGGGGTTCCTGGATTTCTTGTGGATGGGGAGGATCATGGGTTTGTCCACGTCGAGGGCTTCCTTGACTATGTCCACGAATGCCTGGCTCTCCACCTCCGCCTTGCCTACCTCATCTATGATTATGATGTCGCAGGTCTCGCAGGCGGCCCTGATGGCGTCGATGGCGACGGATTCGAAAAGCGAAAGGTCCACTCCGAGGTTGCCGATGGTGATCTTGCTCTCGATGTCGGGGTTGGCGAAGACTATCTCCTCCCCGGTGAGTATGTTCCTCACCTTGACACCGATGTCGTGCCTGCCGTCGCTGAGTTTCTCGTCGATCATCCCGCCGACGGTAAGCTCCTCCTCGTTGGTCAACATGTCGATCACGCGCTTGAGCGTGAAGGTCTTACCTGAACCTGGTAGTCCCGTAATACCTATCTTGATGTTGTTGACCATTGAATAGCACCTTACGGAGAATATCGTTTTTAGTATATATAAACTAACGAATGCTGGCCAATAAAAACCGTATATAATCCTGACGTTTACCGTCCCCAAAATCGGTTTTTAAGCTTTTTTCACATCCGAGATATACATCAGCGGGTATTGGAGTTCCTCGTCGTAACGCATCTCCGCGGTGACGACCGTGCCGTCGAGGGATATAGTGACAACTGCATCGATCATGTCGCCGGTGAGGGATGTGTACGAATACTGGTCCTCTTTTCCTCCCGCTCCCCTGCGGATCCTGACTTTGGCATCGAGGACGTAGGGTTGGACGCGGATGCATTCGGCGATCGTGTCCTCCAGATCGGCGACGTTCCTGTCGCAGAACGGTGTTCCCACGAACTGGTGGTAGATGGTGGCCATCTTGATCCCCGCTTCGAAGCATGCACGTTCGCCTACCGAACATCTGAACCTGGATGATGCTGCATCTTCCCTATCGCTCATAGCTGACGTATCGGGGAGGTCGTATAAGTTTGTCACACCCAGACCGGCGAAGAAATCCGTGAGTTTCTACGGATGAGTGATGGATATCTCCAAGACGATAGTCACCGGAGCCACCGGAAATGTTACCGCATCTGCGAAGGCCCTTACCGATTCTGATATGGCGGCCCTGCCCGAGGATACTAGGAAACTGCAAATCGGGGCCCCGACCAAGAAGCAGTGAGCTGAAAACATCTTAACGGAATGGTGCTGTCTCAGGTATCATTGCCGAACAACTGTCACATACTTTTTTAAATAAGTCCACAGTAACCGTTTTTCATGCAATCCGTAACGGAACGCATCCTCGAGCTCAAGAAGCAGAAGAATGCAGTCATTCTGGCACATAACTATACGACCCCCGAAGTACAGGACCTCGCGGATTTCGTTGGAGACTCCCTCGGACTATCCCAGAAGGCCGCTGCCACGGATGCAGACATAATCGTGTTCTGCGGAGTCTCGTTCATGGGCGAGACCGCCAAGATTCTATCCCCCAAGAAGAAGGTCCTCCTCCCCGAGCCCGAGGCAAAATGCGCCATGGCCTCCATGTGTTCCGCCGACCAGATAAGGCAGGTAAAGGAGAAGCACCCTGACGCTACCGTCGTCGCCTACGTCAACACCACCGCGGAGACCAAGACTGCGGCAGACTACTGCTGCACATCCGCCAACGCCCTCAACGTGGTCAACCAGATTCCCAACGACGAGATCATCTTCGTTCCCGACATAAATCTCGGAGCCTTCGTGAAGGAGAAGAGCGGGAAGGACATCGTCCTCTGGAGCGGATTCTGCCCTGTGCACCAGTGTGTGACACTCAGACAGGTGAGGGAACTCCAGGAAGCCCACCCCGGAGCCGAGGTAGTCGCTCACCCTGAGTGCAGACTGGAGGTTCTGGAAGTCGCCCAGTTCGTCGGTTCCACCGAGGCCATCCTCAAATACTGTCAGAAGTCCGAGAAGAACGAATTCATCGTGCTTACGGAATCTGGTATGGGGCACAGGCTGGAGAGAGCATGCCCCGGTAAGAGGTTCTATTTCACCTCCCAGTCCCTTTGCATGACCATGAAGATGATCTCCCCCGAGTCCATACTGGAATGCCTCGAGAAGGAGACCGGAGAGGTCGTGCTTGACGCGGAGACCATGGAGAAGGCCTACACACCCGTCA
>CAMNNR010000020.1 GCA_946545675.1 uncultured Thermoplasmata archaeon
GGCGGACATGGGCAGTGCCAAGGCCATGTACAACATCGGGACTATGTACCGCGATGGTAATGGATTCGACCAGGATTACAGCAAATCCATGGAATGGTTCAAGAAATCCGCCGCACTGGGATTCACCAAGGCCCAGTTCAGCATCGGCATGGCATACCACAAGGGCAAGGGCGTCAAGATCAACGAGTTCGAGGCCATGAAATGGTTCAAGCTCGCTGCCGAGGGTGGACACAAGAAGGCCCAGATCATGGTCGGAGTCCTGAAGAAACAGATAAATGTGGTCACCATTGGACTCGAATGACCTTCTGTATGCATCGGTTTTTTAAACTTAAGTTTCAATATCTGGGTCATGGGATTCTTCAAGAAGGACCTGAACATCGGAGACGATGCTGTTGCCATCAACCACCGTCTTCTGAACCTCACCATCCCCTATTCTGAGATTGGGCACATCGACCTCGTGGATCTGCATTCATTCAACATCGGCCAGCTTGTGTCCGGTGAGAAGGATGACAGGGTCATGGTGGGACAGTTTGTCAATTCCTCTTTCGGAAATTATCAGATGTACGTCCACCCTCAGGCGGGCAAGTGTATCATCGTCACCTACGGGGACGGAAAGACCCTCGTTTTCAACATGAAGAAGGACTCCGCCACCGAGAAGGCGGCAGCGAAGATCGGTGCTGTAGAAGAGTGAATTTTTCACAGTGCCAGTAAACAAAAAAAGATAATTAATTAGGGGTGCGGTCTCCCGCACCCCGGTAAAGTTTCTCAGTTGTACATCGTGTCGTCGATGTGCTCGTTCTGGAGATAGTAATCCGACTTCTGCTTCTGGGCATCGGATATGTCATGGGTCATACCTTTCTGGTACGATCCGTAACGCTCCTTGATCTGCTCCTCGACGGGTTCGGACCTCTTCTTGGCGCGCCTCACCTGTTCGGCGGTGATGTATTTGGTCTTCTCCATGACGGCGATGTCTCCGGCGGCACGGATGAGTCCTCCGAGCTCCCTGAGCCTGAGGGTCAGGCAGTTGGCCTGTCCGTCGGCCTTGGCGCGCCTCCTTCCCTCGGCGATGATCTCCTCCACGGCCTCGATGGTGGCGTGGGGGATGTGGCCGTCCATGGCGATCTCCTGGGCCACGAACTGTGCGTACTTGGCGCGGTTGTGGCTGTTGTCGGGCATGGCGACATCCACCAGGACCTCGTAACCGTTTCCGATGATCCTCGACCTGAGGGGGGAGAGGATGTTCTCCAGGTCCTGCATGTTGCAAGCCGCTACCAGGATGAAGTCGCAGGGTACGTTGTCCACCTTGACGCTGGCACCGGAGGACTGGGGGTTCCTTCCGGTGATGGGGAACTTCTTGTCCTGCATGGCGGTGAGGATGTACCTCTGGAGCGAACCGAGATGGGAGATCTCGTCGATGAAGAGGACTCCCTCGTGGGCCTCGTGGATGGCTCCGGGGATGACCCTCTGGTAGGCGGGGACTCCGATCTTGTCGTGTCCGCCGTAGGGGTCGTGCCTCACGTCTCCGAGGAGTTCGGTCTCGGAGGCACCGGTGGCCATGACGAAGGGGTTCCTGTCAAGCTTCACCAGGGTCTTGGTGGAGGACCTCTTGCTGAGCTTGTTCCTCTTCTCCAGGGCCTTGGTGTCGAGCATGCGGATCTTGTCGCCGGCACGCTCGAAGACCACGGTCTCCTGGGTGCCGTTGTCCTTCATACGGACGGTGTTGACCCTCTCCTTCCCGGCGGTCATACCTGCGGTCATGCCGGTGGACTGGAGGATGCCCATGATGTTGACCCCGAAGGGGTTGTTCTGGTTCCCTCCGTTGTCGAGCTTGCTCCTGCCGCACTGGGGGCAGTTGACGTCGTTGAAGCTGGAGATGGCACCGCATCCCCTGCACCTGTAACCCAGGTGTTCGGAGATGTTCGGGGGCACCTTGTCGGGGTCGTAGAGGGTTCCGACGGAGTCGCTGTCAGCAGCTTCTTCGCTCCTTACCTCGGTTTCGCTGATGATGTTCAGGAAGGGCCTCTCGGGGTTCTCGGGGTTGTGTGCCACCCTAATCTCCTCGTGGGCCTTGGGGAGGTTCATAGAGATCGCACGGGCAATCATCGACTTACCGGTTCCCGGGGGTCCGACCAAGAGGATGTTCCTGCGCTGGACCGCGGCGATCTTGGCGAGGCTGATGGCCTCCTCCTGTCCGAGGACCCTGTCGAGCGGGTCGGCGGGGATGGCCACCTGTCCGGTGTGTTTGAGGGCGGCCACGTCCTCCCACTCGTTCACTGTTGTCTTCTTGGGTGCTGCCATTTCATATCACTCAAAGCAGGTCGGTTCTTGTCCACACGGTGAGGTCCGCGGGCAGTTTTGTGATCTTTCCCTTGGTCTTTCCGACGAGGGTCTTGATTCCCTTTCCGGATGCGATGTCCAGGATGTTCTGGGAGATGGCCCCGTCGAAGACGATGGCGTTGATGTTGTCGGCCTCGGTCTCCTTCAGGTAGTTGGCGAGGTTCTTGACTTCGACCTTGTCGATGCAGTTGCCCTCGGCGTCGATGAGTGCGGAGTTGTGGGTCCCGATGATGTCGGAGAGGACGACCTTCAGGGCTTCCTGCTCCTCGGTGAGGAACTTCTCTGCCTTGGCCTTCTTGCCGCGGGTGGTCCTCGTTGCCTTCTTGGGCTTCTCCTCTTCCTCCTCTGCGGGGGCTTCGGGCTCCTCGGCTTTGGGTTCCTCTGCTACGGGTTCTTCTGCAGCGGGCTCCTCGACGACGGGCTCATCTGCGACTTCTGCGGGTTCTTCGGTGACAGGCTCTTCGACGGCGGGTTCTTCCGCAGCGGGATCCTCGCTGATCTCGACTTCCTCCACGACGATCTGACCGTCCTCGGTCTCGGAGATCACGGATTCGGTGTCGGGGGTGACGTCAGCCATCTCCTCCTCGGATTCCTCGTCCTCGTACCTGTCGCGCCTGGATTCCCTCCTCCTTCTCTCGGACCTGTCCCTGCGGGGTTCGTCCTCAGCGTCCTCTTCCGCGTTCCTGCGGGTGTGGCGCTCGTGGCGTCCCCTGGTGGTGCGTTCCTCGGAGGGTTCCTCGTCATCCTCCTCTGCGCTGCGGCGGACATGGCGGTCGCGGCGTCCGTGTCCGAACCTGCCCTCTTCCTCTGCCATCTCCTCCGCGTTCCTGCGGGTGTGGCGGTCGCGGCGGCTCCTGCCGAAGCGGTCGTCCTCCTCGTCGTTGGCCCTCTTGATCCTGAAGCGGGGTTCCTCCTCGGGCTCGTCGCGTACTGCCCTGCGGGGGGTCTCCCTCATGTCCGCCTCGGCATCCTCGGAGAGTTCCTTTTCCTCGAAGGAGAGCTTGTTCATCTCCATGTACTGGTCGCCGGGGATCTTGTTACGGAGGCACTTGACGAGCTGCTTGGCGGAGAGCTCCTCGACCTCCTGCGAACGGGGTGCGCGTGCGACGTAATCGATCTCAGCGGTCTGGAAGAGTTCCCTGAGGATGAGCTCTCCTCCCCTGTCTCCGTCGACGAAGGCGGTACATACCCTCTCCCTGGAGAGGTCCTGGACGGACTTGGGGATGTTGGTTCCCTCCACCGCAACGGCGTTCTTGATGCCTGCGCGGAGGAGGTTGAGGACGTCGGACCTGCCCTCGACGATGATGATGGCCTCGGAGGACTTCACGGTGGGTCCTGCGGGGAGGCGTTCCTTTCCGTAGGTGGTGATCTCCTCGACCTGCAGGGACTCCCTGATGTTCTGCGTCAGGTTGGAACCGCTGCCCTTGGCCTGCTCCATGAGGACTCCGAGGAGTTCCTTCGCACGCTCGGCGATCTGCTCCCTCTTGGTGACACGTATGTCCTCGATGCCGATGACCTTGATCGATGCCTTGCAGGGGCCGACGCGGTCGATGGTCTCGAGGGTCGCGGAGATGATTGCAGTCTCCACCTGGTCGAGGGAAGAAGACATGTAGATGATACCCTCGGATTTTCCGCCTTTGGAGACGATCTCGACTTCGACCCTGCCGATCCTTCCGGACTTCTGGAGGTCCCTCAGGTCGAGGTTGTCGCCGAGGAGGCCTTCGGTCTGTCCGAAGATGGCTCCCACGACGTCGGGTTTGTCGACGATTCCGTCTGCGTTGATCTTCGCTTTTACTTGGTATTTGATTGAACTTGGATCTGCTATGCTCATTGTGAAACCGCTCCGGGTTTTTGTCCGGGGAAAAATCTCTACGGTTTCCTGTTCGGCAGTACTAGGTCGCACTGCAATTGCTGTCCCTCACCCAGTATAGCCCATACTGTCGGGGCATCCCATTTTATCGACTGTTTTTCTGCCGCAGTGTCCTCATCGGATTGTCGGCGATGATGGTGCGGGAGCCACGCTCGACCGCGCCGGTGATAGTGAATGTGAACAGGAAGGTCCTCAGAACCTTTCCCACGCGTCCGCATCGAATTACTATATAATAAGCATATCGCCACCTGCCCTTCTATAAAAAGACAGATGGCTTGGAAAACGTTTATTCAGTGATGGTCTGGACAGGGGATTCGGACGTTCTGAACCCTCGCACCCGCCTGTTCCATCAGGTCGCGGGTCTCGCGGTCGCAGGTGAAGTAGAGCACTTGGATATCCTCGGAGAGGAGGGACAATGCTTTGCACGCCCCCTCCTTCCTACCGCTGTCGGATGTCAGCAGGATGTCGTCGAGGATCACCGGGGGTTTCTCCTTCGAGAGGCTGAGGGAGACCGCCATCTTGAGGGACAGTTTCACCTGGTCCTCGAGTCCGCTGCTCCATTCCTTCTCGGTCTTCACCTCTCCCGTCTCCGCATCCACGATCCCGATGGAGGTGGAGCGGGGGTCGGTGTCCATGCGGTACCTTCCGCCGGTCATGGCATCGAGGAAACTGTCGGCACGGGTGAGGACATCGGGGCGGTGCTCTCCGTACGCTTTCTCGGTGGCCTTGTCGAGTATGATCTTCTCCAGCATCAGCCGGGCCCAGTCGAGGCAGGCGTTGTACACCTCGGTGGATGCATCGGATGCCGCGGTGATGGCCTCTTCCGTGGTGGTGTCCTCGGAGATGTCCTTCAGGGCCTGATCGACGGCTGCCAGCTCCCTCTGCACCTCATCCTTCTCGACGGTGGCGGTGGTGTAATCGGAATCCGCGGTCTCCTTGTCGACCTCCACGGTCTCCACGTTCTCCACTGTCTTCCTGAGTGCTTCCAGCTGGGCCCTGACCTCGGCGAGTTTCGCGACGTCTCTCACCGCCTGGTTGTACCTCTCCTTCCCGCCGAAACCGTCGTAGAACGCGGAGAGCTTCTCGCCTGCGTTGTCCGCCTTCTCCTTTGCCTCCTCGTAATCCTCGTGGAGCTCTGCCACGGCTTTCAGTGCTTCGAGGTTGTCCATCATGGTGTTGACCGCATTGACGGGGTCGGAGACCGGGACGTTCAGTTCCTTCGAAAGTTCCCTCACCCGGTTCTCGAAGTATTTCACCATGTCGTCATCGGAGCCGGTATGCACCTGTGCGGGGGCTTCGTATTGTCTGCGGCGGAGACCCATCAACGAGACCAGGATGCCGCCTACAGCGGCACCGATTCCCACATAAAGGTTCACCAGCGCAGCTATGGCCAGTCCGGCCACAGCGACCAGTCCTCCGACGATCAGTACCGTCGGGAAGTTTCCTGCGGGTTCGGGACGGGCCGTGCGGGCAGGCTGTCCGCCCTGCCTCTTCCTCCTCTCGTACTCGAAGATGCTGCCGCTGAGGGAGCGGATCTCCCTCTCCCTCGTAGAATAAGCTTCGGCGGGGCAGTCCCTGACCTTTATGCGGGCCCTGTCGTACTTGCCCTCCTTCTCCTCCGCTGTCTCCTTGAGCCTCTTGCAATCCTCGGTAAGGGTCTTCACGCGCACGGTGTCGGTGTCTTCCGCATAGGCCAGCTTCGCCTCCAATGCTTCGAGGTCCGCAATCTGCTGTTTGGTCCCCGAGTGGGCATCGGCACGTTCGGAGGCCCTGCGGACGTTATCCGCGGCCTCCACCTTCCTCTCGGAGTCCGCCAGGAGTCTTACGAGACGGTCCCTTTTCCTGACCAGTTCTGCATACTGCGAATCCCCCGACTCCCTGTTGCTGAGTTCCTTCACGCGTCTTCCCGCGGCGTGTTCTGCGGCCATGAGCTGTGCGATCCTGCAGCGGTCGGAACGCCTCCCGTCGGGGAGGAGCGCGGTACGCTGACTGTCTATCGCCTCATACGCCCCGGGGAGGTCGGCGCCTCCGGGGATGGTCAGGAAACGGTTCCTGATCTCCCCCTTCTCTATGCCTCTCACGTCACGCAGTTCCTTGGGCTGCATGGAGTAGATCGAGACGTATTCCTTGTCGTCGATGCCACATATCTGCGGTGCGGTACTGGAGCTCTTCTTCCCGTCGCGCTCGAAGGTGAGGATGCTCCCGTCCTCCAGTTCCACCTCCAGCGAACCGGAGTCCCCCGCTTTCTGGGTGGGGTAGGTGAGTCCGGCCTTTGGGAACAGGGTCATGGTGATGAACGACCTCAGCGTGGATTTACCCGCTTCGTTGGGGCCGTAGAATACGTTGAGCCCCGGTTCGAGTTCGAAGGTGCGGTCCTTCATCTTCCCGTAGGACTCGACCCTCGTCTTCCTTATCTTCATTCGCCCGCCTCCGTGAGCCTTCCGAGCAGGGACATCTCCGCCTCGCGGACCAGGTCCCTCAGCATCCCCTTGTGCGCATAGTACACGAGATACGGGCGTAGGTCCTGGAAGTGCTTCGACGAGCAGAGCATGTCGAGGATCTCCTCCTCGGACAGTTCCGCGAGGGAATCGGATGCCTTGATGACCTCCGAGAGCAGGGTGCCGCTCTCCCTCTCCCTCTCGATGTCTATCTCGGGGGAGGTGATGACCCTCCTGATGTTCACTATCGCTCCCGTGGATTCCGAGATCATGTCGGCCACCACCTCGGGTTCGTGCCTCACGATGCTGTTCAGGGGACCCTTCCCCTCGATGGTGAGGGACAGTATCGCATCCGTGTCGGCTTCGTTCCTCACCGAGGACACCAACTCCCTCAGGTTGCCCTTGCCGGTGATGTCCGCCGTGACATCCTTCCAAAGGACCTCCTGCGTGGGTATGAACTCGGTCTCCACCGAATCCCCGGTGACGGATACGAGCACGCACCCTTTCTCACCCGATTCGTTTACGTGCCTCCCCTGTATGTTCCCGGGGTAGACCGCGGGAGGGTCCTGGCAGACGGTCATCCTCTTGTGGATGTGGCCGAGGGCCCAGTATTGTATGTCCTTACCTTTGAAATCCCGGACGGAGCAGGGTGCGTAACCTCCCCCCTCCCCCACGGTGTCCACCGAGCAGTGCACCACGCCCACGGTGAATATGCCGGGCGTCCCGCGCAGTTTGCTGACGAGGTTCTCGTCGGTGTGGGGGCCGTCGAAGCTCACCCCTGCGATCTCCACCTGCCTCCCCCTGACGGTAATCTTCACCCTGTCGGGGCGGGAGAACTCGGTGACGTTGTCGGGGTAGGGTATGCTCTCGGACCAGCTGTGGACAGCATCGTGGTTCCCGGTCACCATGAAGACGGGTTTCCCGAAGCGTTCCAGTTCTTTGACGAAGGCGGCGCGTGTACGGGGGGTCTCCACCAGATCGTCGTAGGCATCCCCGGCGATGACCATGAAGTCCGCTCTTGCGATACCCGCATCGACGATCCTCGCGAACGATTTGAATGTGGACCTGTACAACCTGTCCGCCAGTTCGGGGTCGGTCCTGCTGAGCCCCCAGAATCTGCTGCCGAGGTGAAGGTCGGCGCAGTGTATGAAAGCGAAATCACATCCCATGCCTGGACATAAGGGGTTCCGATTCTATAAAGGGTTGGATGTTATATTTTTGACAACCATTTAATGCAGGTGGAGCAATACGCCCCCTTATGTCAAACATCAGGGAGGCATACGAGAAATGGGTCTCGGTCAGCCTGGTCCTCCGCATAATCATCGCTCTGGTCTTGGGAATCGCAGCGGCGCTCGCATTCCCCAAATCCCCCTACGTCTACCTCCTGGGGGATGCGTTCATATGGGCCCTGAAGGCAGTGGCGCCCTTCCTGGTGTTCTTCCTCGTTATCGCGGCGATCTCCCACTCCACGTTCAACGTCGGGTCGAGGTTCAAGACCGTGGTGAAGCTCTATCTCATCAGTACCATAGTCGCGGCCGTGGTGGCCACAGTCATCAGCTACATGTGGCCTGCCACGGTGACCTTCGTGTCCGCATACGTCCCCTCCTACAGCGACGACGCCTACGACATCGTCAAGACGCTCGTAGCCAAACTCATATGCAATCCCGTGGACGCCTTCGCCACCGCCAACTTCCTGGGCATCCTGACCTGGGCTCTCGTCATCGGGCTGTTCATGAAGTCCTATGCGTCCGAGACCACCAAGGCAATCAGCAAGGACATCTCCAACATCATGACCAAGGTGATCGGCTTCGTGATACAGTTCGCCCCTGTCGGAATATTCGGACTCATCTACAACGCCGTCTCCGAGAACGGCCTGGGGATCTTCACGGAGTACGGACATCTTATCCTCCTCCTGGTCATCGCCATGGTCCTGGTGATGTTCGTCACCAATCCCCTCATCGCCTTCATCATCAGCGGCAGGAACCCCTATCCCCTTCTCCTCAAGTGCTTGAGGGGCAGTGCGATCACCGCATTCTTCACCAGGAGTTCCGCGGCCAACATCCCGGTCAATCTCGAGCTCTGCGAGGAGCTGGGGCTAGACAAGAACTTCTACGCGGTATCCATCCCCCTCGGGGCCACGGTGAACATGAACGGAGCGGCCATTACCATCACGGTGATGACCCTGACCGCCGCCAACACCCTGGGTATGAGCATTCCCCTGTACATGGCGGTGGCGCTGTGCGTGGTCGCGGCCCTCTCCGCATGCGGTGCGTCCGGGGTCAACGGAGGTTCCCTCCTTCTCATCCCCCTCGCCTGTTCCATGCTAGGGATCCCCGGCGATGCCGCGTCCGAGCTCATCGCCATCGGTTTCATCATCGGGGTCATCCAGGATTCGCTGGAGACGGCACTCAACTCCTCCTCGGACGTGTTCTTCACCGCCATCGCGGATTACCGTGCCCGTTCCGAAGCGGACAAGATGACGGGAGAGGGGCAGTGAGCACTCTCCCCTGTCTGTAGAAAAAGCGTATGGATGGATGAGTGCGACACCTTATCTATGCGCTTGGATATACCATCCTCATTCAGGTGCCCCCATGAAGACCATCAAGAAGAGAGTGGAAGACGAGCTCGCTGCAGGAAACATTCACAGCAACCGCGAATGTCCCTACCATCCGTCCCATTTCAAGGGACAGAACTGCACCTTCTGCTACTGTCCGTTCTATCCCTGCGAGGACGAACGCAACGGGCACTACATCAGGAACACGAAGATCGGCGACATATGGTCGTGCGAGAACTGTCTCTTCATCCACCGCGACCGCACCGTCGAATACGCATTGCCGAGGATCCTGGAGAAGGGCATCGCCCCCGGCGACCACGAGGGCATGATGGAGGTCTTCAGGGAATCGATGGACGCCTGCTGGAAGAAGGGGAAGGCGGTCATGGTGGTCGGCGCCACCTCCGATGCGGGGAAATCCATGACCGTGGCGGCCCTCGGGAGGCTGCTCCTCAGGAGGGGATACCTGTGCGCACCCTTCAAGTCCCAGAACATGAGTCTCAATTCCAGGGTCACCTCCAAGGGGCACGAGATCGCCATGGTGCAGATGCTGCAGGCACAGGCCATGGGTCTCACCATCCCGGATTTCCACATGAATCCCATCCTGCTCAAACCCAAGGGCAACACGGTATCCCAGGTGGTGGTGGAGGGCGAACCGTACGGCGATTACGACGTCCCTTCCTACTACAACGAATTCGTCCCCGGACCCGGCAAGGACATAGTCAAACGCAACGTGGACTGGCTGAAGGACAGGTACGACTTCGTGCTGATGGAGGGAGCCGGTTCCCCCGCGGAGATAAACATCTACGACAGGGACATCGCAAACATGCGCGCGGCGGAACTCGCCGATGCGGATTGCATACTCGTGGTGAACGTGGAGTGGGGAGGTTCCTTCGCCTATGCCATCGGCACCGTGGAACTCCTCCCGCCGGAGGATAGGAAGCGCATCAAGGGGATCATCCTCAACAACGTCAGGGGAGACCCCGCCAAGATGAGGGCGGGCGCGGACGAACTGGAACGCAGGTGCGGAATACCCGTCATCGGCATCGTTCCGCACGCAGACGTACAGCTGCCGCAGGAGGACTCCGAATCCTTCCGCGACGTGAAGACCCGCGGCAACGGTTCCAAGAGGATCGCGGTGATCAAGCTGCCCCGCATCGCCAACTTCACCGACCTCGACCCATTATACACAGAGGACACCACCGTGGTGTTCGCCGACTGTCCCGAGGATGTCACCACCGCCGATGCGATCGTGATCCCGGGCACCAAGAACACCGTAGACGACTACCTGTGGATGGAGGAGAACGGGGTGGCTGACGCGATCAAATCGATGAAGGGCAAAGTGCCCATCCTGGGTATATGCGGCGGATACCAGATGATGGGCCGCGAGCTCAGGGACCCCAAAGGCATCGAAGGGAGGGTGGCGGGCACCACCAAGGCCCTCGGCCTCTTCGACAACATCTCCTACTGGGACAAGTACGACAAGAGGGTCATCCGCGACCGTGCGGAGATCATAGACGGCGGAGGGGAGGTGGAGGGTTACGAGATCCACATGGGCCTCTCCGAAGTGGTCGAGAAACCGCTGTTCCAGATCACCAACCATGGCAGGACGGGGGAGGTGGAGGGATCGGTCCGCGAGGACGAGATGCTCTACGGTACCTACATCCACGGCGTGTTGGACAAGCCAGCATTCAGGAAGAAGTTCCTCTCGCTGGTGAAGAGCAGGGGCGAATCCCCAGTCACGGTCGGGGTGGAGGACTACAATGACTTCGTCGACCAGAACCTCGACAGGCTCGCGGATGTGTTCGAGTCCGGTATTGACATGAAGGCGTTCATGAGGATCATGGGGGTGGAGGAATGAAATCCCTGCTCTTCCTCGGGACCTCTTCCGGTGCCGGCAAGACCACGCTTGACGCAGCTTTCTGCAGGTACCTCGCCCGCAAGGGCGTGAGGGTCGCGCCTTTCAAGGCCTCCAACCTCTCACTGAACTCGTATGTGACGCTCAATGGGGAGGAGATCGGTATGGGTCAGGCATTCCAGGCCTGGGCGTCCGGCCTCGAGCCCACCGGGGACATGAACCCCGTGCTGCTGAAACCCTCGGGTCCCGGCAGGATGCAGGTGGTCCTCAGGGGAAAGCCGTACATGGACATCGACAGGGACAGTGTCATGGACAGGAAGGCTGTCATGGAGAAGGCCTGCGAGTCGTACGATAAGCTCATGGAGGAGTATGATGCGGTCATCTGCGAGGGTTCCGGTTCCCCCGTGGAACTCAACCTCATGGATACCGACATGGCCAACGTCGGCCTGATGAGGGCCAGGAATGTCAATGCGGTCCTTGTGGGGGACATAGAGCGCGGAGGCGTGTTCGCGGCCATCTACGGAACCTGGTTGCTGATCCCGGACGAGCTCAAGCCCCTTATGAAAGGGTTCATCATCAACCGTTTCAGAGGCGATGCTTCGATCCTCGGCAAGGGGATCGAGAAGGTGGAGAAGATCACCGGGATGAAATGCTACGGGATCGTGCCTTACGAGATCCTCAAGTTCCCTGAGGAGGACTCCCTTTCGGACACCGGCGGTGCGATCGGGGACGGGGACATCCACAAGGAGTTCGTGGAGAACCTTGACAGATTGATAGACTCCGCAGAGAAAGCGGGCGTCGACATCGCGGGATTGGAAGCCCTGCTGAACGAATGATCATCCGCCTGAGGCGACCTTCACCGCACGGACAGTCATACCGTCCTCGATGGGGGTATCCATGGGTACGGGTTTCCCGTTCACCACATAAAGGTAGGCGTCGGGTACGAATCCGTTCCTGCGCATGACTTCTTCAGCGGTCTCTCCGGGTGAAGCATCGAGGATTTTGCCCTGAACGGTAATACTTGCGCCCATACCCATCCATTGTTTCCAAACTATATAACCTGCGACTCCATACCGCCGCGTATGGTCAGTGCATGTCCCCAGGAATCGGACCCGAGGCCCAAGGTGGCCAAATTCGTCTCCGATGCGTCCGAGAGAGCGATCTCCGGACTCCGTTCCGAAGGACTCGGGACACTGATGGAAGTGGTCCGCGGGGAGATAGAGGCACAGTCTCCAGGTACCGAGATCGTTCTCATAAACAGGGACTTCACCGCAGACCGCATGATAATCTCCAAGAGGGAGCTCGCCAAGGTCCTTACGGAGATCACCGCGGGGAAGGAATGCATCCTCTTCTTCGACGAATCCGTGCAGGTGATAGGGTGGCAGGAAGCCCTGCAGAGTCTTGACAAGGAAAAGACCCAGGTGTACTATTTCTCATTGGCTTGCAGGCAGGTCCCCCTTTGCGTGAAGGTGTTCTGAATGGATTCCTTCGGTGCCTTCGAACTGCCTGACACGATCCTCGTACTGGATACCGAGACCACGGGTCTTGAAGGGGGAAGGTTCGCCGAGAATCCGTACGCGGACAGGTTCTCCCCGAAGAGGATGGAGATCGATTACGATTTGATGGACTGGAGCAGGTTCGGGGATGCAGTTGTCGACGTGGGGATATGCGAGGTCTCACTGTCCAGACATACGGTCAGGGAAGTATATTCCTCCCTCGTAGGATACGACACCTCCACCTGGACCGATGAGATGAGGGGCGCGTGGATCTTCGAGAACTCCGACCTAACCTTGGAACAGGTGGCATCCGCGAAGCCCTTCTCCGAGGTGAGGGAGGAGGTGCGCGATCTCGTCAAAGGGAAATGGCTGACCACCTACAACGTGCAGTTCGACCTCGACAAGTTCCTTTACAGATTCCCCTGGGACATGAAGGGACTGTTCAACGAATGCCGGGACATCATGTTCGCAGCGAGGGACGTGTGCAAGCTGGAGCAGACCCACGAGGACCGCAGCGGATACCGTTACCCTAAGTTGGATTATGCTTACGAAACGATCCTCAAAGGCGAAGACCCAGCAGGGATAAACGGGGAGCAGAAGCACCGCGCATTGGCGGATGCGAAGATGGCCTCATACATCCTTTTGGAACTCAACGATTCCGGTGCCTACGAACCGCTCGACATGAGCGGAAGGCACGGCGGTCACTGAAGTTCGGTCTTCTCCTCTTCGTCGGCGATGGCGGCATCCTCCCTCGCGATGGCCTTCTCGAAAAGACGCTGGAGGTACTTCCTGATGAGCTTGTCGCTCCAGTCGTTGAGTCTCTTCAGGAAGGGTGCCTTGAGGGAGAACAGGAGTGTCGCAACCCAGACCGCGAACATCGCGATGACCACTACCCAACCCATGGTGGTGAGCGGGAGCGTGAGTCCGATCCTCACGCTGATGTCGGTGAAGTGGTAGAAGGCGAACAGTCCGAGGTAGATCAGGCACATGAGGAGCAGGGGTTTCACGTCGATGCTGTTGTCGTTCTCGTCTATCCTGAGTTTCTTCACAGGAGGGAAGAGGATGAACAGCTGGAAGATTCCGGATACCAGCAGGAATCCGAGCATGGCGCTGCGGGCGAGGATCTCCTTGTATTCGGGTCCGAGGTCGAGGG
>CAMNNR010000021.1 GCA_946545675.1 uncultured Thermoplasmata archaeon
GGCCGTAAGCGAATTCCTGGCAGGTCTCGACGAACTTGTCGATTCCGATCTCCTCTATGATCTGCTTCTTGGAGTGCACACCGATCTTCTTCTCGACCTGGACCTCGATGGGTAGGCCGTGCATGTCGAAACCGGGCTGGTCGCGGACGTTGTAACCATTCATCCTCCAGTATCTCAGGAGGATATCCTTCACGGTCTTGTTCATCGCGGTACCGAGGTGAATCGACCCGGTGGTGTAGGGAGGTCCGTCGACGAAGTAGAAGTTCTCCCCGTCCTGCCTCATTTCCTTGGTTTTCTCATAAGCGTGCTCGGATTTCCAGAATTCCTGGACTTCCTTCTCCAATTTAGGAGCCGAATAACTGCCTTGGATCTGCTTTATCATCGCAATTCCCTCAAACCCGGTGTTATCTTGACCGGGTGGTAGAGGGGCTTAACCTCTTCCCCTATATAACCTATTAGAGCGCGCGCCCGTTCTGGGTCATTGCAGGAGGTACTTTATGGCCTCGTTTGCGAGGGTCATGCCGAACACCGCTGGTACTGTGGGAAGGGAGCCGAGAACGCTCTTCCCGTGCTCGTCCCGTTCGGAAGGTTTGAGGCTGAGCTGTTCGACGGAGTAGACGCAGGTTATGTTCCCGGTGTCAACGTCTCTCAGTTCCTTGCGGAGTCTGGCGGCCATTGGGCAGACGGATGTCTTCTTCAGGGGACCGATGCGGACAGCCGTGGTGTCCAAGTGCATCGCGGCGCCCATGCTGGAGAACGTCCTGATCCCGGAGGCACTGGCGGCTTTCAGCAATTCGGCCTTGTTGCCGATGGTGTCGATGGCATCCACCAGGGTGTCCCATTCCCCCTCGAGTATCTCGGGCACGGTCTCGGGGGTGATGAAGAGTTCCAGACCTTCGATATCTATGTCTGGATTGATGAGTCTGGCTCTTTCGCATGCCACCTCGGCCTTCTTCCTGCCAACGGTCTGTGTGGTGCAGAGTACCTGCCTGTTCAGGTTGCTCTCGGAGAATACATCACCGTCCACGACCCTTATCTTTCCGACCCCAGCTCTGATGAGGCCTTCGAGTGCGTATCCGCCCACGGCGCCTGCACCGCAGACTATGGCCGAGGATGCCTTCAGCTTCCTCGTTCCCTCCTCCCCTATGAGGATCTGTGTCCTGTCGTTCATGCCGTCGGTCATTCCAACGCCCTCCTGAGATTGTCCGCTGCGGTGCCCGATAGTTCTTCGGGCGACATACCCAGAATCGATGCCAGCCTATTAATGAACTCTTCCGCGGATACGAAGTCCTTGGGTACGTGGGGATAGTCGGTCTCCAGCAGGATGCGGCCCTTCGGCAGGTTCCTGAAGATTTCCCTCACATTCGCTTCCGATTTCGACAGCAGGCGGGGGTTGAGGGAGAAATAGCACTCCAGACCGGAGAACGGGTGCGCATCTGGGTTCTTGAAGGAATGCAGAATTATGCTCCTGCACCCGTTACCGTGTCTTTTCAGCATGGATACGAGGGTACCGTCGCACCCTATGTTGTGTATGTTCACGCACCTGTCCATCTCCGAGGCTATATCGAGCTGTTCAGCGAATGCCTTCTCCTCAAGCTCCATCGTGCCGCGTTTGGAATCCAGTCCGATCTCTCCGACATGAGCTTTGTGGTCGTTTTCCAGGATCGACACAAGTTCGTCGCTGACATCGTGGGCCCATTCCTCCGCATACCACGGGTGGATGCCGTAGAACCTCACACCGTTACTATAGGAAAAAGAGGCCTGGGTCTTCCATTGGGAATGCTGTGCCACACACGTGCAGAACAGTTCGTACCTATCGTGCGGGAATCCTTCCGTCCGGTCGGCGAGATGTATGTGGGCGTCGGTCAGCCTCATCAGAACCACGAATCAAGGGACCTCTGACGCCTCTTCGCGTCAGCCTCCTTCCTGGCCTTCTCGATCCTGTCGAGGGCGGAGTTGACACGGTTGGCGTCGAAGTCGTAGTCGGTCAGCATGTCCACGACGGCCTGCCTGTCTATGGGCTTGTACTTGGTCTCGTATTCGTCGGTACCGGAATAGTTCAGGAAGATGTCGCGGATCTCCTCGTATTCGGGAATCGTCTCACCAATCTTGTGCATCACCGTTTCGAGGTCGCCGTTGTCCCTGATGAGCTTCAGAGCCTTCTTCGGTCCGATGCCCTTGATGCCCTGGTTGAAATCGGTACCGATGAGCATGCACATGTCCACCAGCTGGTTGCGGGTGATCCCCAGGTGTTCCAGGAACTCGTTGGAATCGATGGTCTCGGTCTTGATCTCCTTGTAGATGTCCTTCCCCGGGACCTTCCTCCTGCCGGTGAGAGTGAGGTTCCTGAGCAGGAGAGGAGTACCGAAAAGGAGCGAGTCGAAATCCTGCGAGGCGGCGGCGTAGACGTCCTTTTTGTTGCACATATAAGCGGCCTGTTGCTCTCCGTCGGAGGGGGCCAGGACCATGGGGAATCCCATGTAGCCGATGAGTTCTTTCGCCGATTCCCTAACCTCGGGGGTCATACGGGAGGTCTGCTGTGCCTTGGTGTAGGCTGTCTTCATATCTCCCCTCTCGATGGCTGCCTTCCATTCTTCCTGTGCCTTGTCCCTCCTTTCCTTCCTCTCCTCGAGGGTGGCGGCCTTCAGGCGGTGCGGTTTGCCGTCGAAGACGAATATGGGTTCGATCCCAGCCTCCACAAGATTGGCTGTGCGGTATAACAGTCCCGAGAGGTGAGAAGTGGTCCTTCCTTTGTTGTCGCAGAGGGGGAAACCGTCCGCCTGACGGATGGCCGACATGAATTGGTAAGCGATGTTGTAGGTGTCGACGGCTACCTTCTTGCCGCGGAGGTCTGAGAGTTCCACCGTCTTGGGTTCGACGAGGTCGGAAAGGTTCACTCCCATCAGTATCACTCCGGGTCGGGGCCGTAGGTCTTCCAGAGCGCGATCTCGTCGGTCATGTCCTCGAGTTTGAAGAGTGAGCTTCCGGCCACCAGACAGGTGGCGCCCGCCTCCACGCACATCCTACCTGTCTCGCGGTTGATGCCGCCGTCCACTGTTATCTCCAGTTTCGGGTTGTGCTCGTCCGCCCATTTCCTGATGTACTCGATCTTGGGGATACACTCCTCGTGGAACTTCTGTCCTCCGAAACCGGCGTTGACGGTCATGATGAGGACCTGGTCGAGCTTGTCGAGGTAGGGATCGAGGTCGGTCACAGGGGTAGGAGGGTTCAGGGTGGCACCGGGATGGAGTCCGCGGTCGATGATCTTCCTGAGGGCTTCCTCGGTGCTTCCGTCGGCCTCGGTGTGTACTGTGATCCAGTCCGCTCCCGCATCGGCGAAGTTGTCGATGTAACGGGCGGGATCTTCGATCATGAGGTGGACGTCGAAGGGAAGGTTGGTCCACCTTCTGGCACTCTTGATTACCGGGGCTCCGAAGGTCAGGTTGGGCACGAACATGCCGTCCATGACATCCAGATGCGCCCAGTCAGCTCCGGACCTTTCTATGCGTACCAGTTCCTCGCCTAATCTGGAGAAGTCGCATGAGAGCATCGACGGAGCAATTTTTGTCATGTTAACCACATCGGATTTAGATACAAAAAAGTCACGCGCGAATGAATGTGAGGATAATCAAAGAAACAAACAATTCAAATATTTTTGAAATATATCCGGAGGCGAGGAATCGCATGGAAGAAATCTACACCTACCGTCCGGCTGCAGGGATCAAGAACATCCCTCCCGAGATGGATGCTGTTCTCAAGAGCAAGGGAGGTCTGCGCACCATCACGGACCGTCTCCCTGAGTTGTCTTCCTATGACGATGAGGCCGAGAAGTTCAAGGCCTTATCCGCTCCCGTGCGTCTGCAGATCATGCATGCGCTCCTCGTCGCGGACCTCTGTCCCCTTCTGCTGAAGGACATCACGAAGATGTCCGATTCCAAGCTCTCCTATCACCTAGACATCCTGGAGAGTGCGGGTTTCATAGTCCACACCCAGAGGCAGAAATGGCGTATCTATGCCATCACCCTCGAGGGAAGGAAGGCCATCGGCCACCTCAGGCAGACCTCGGAAATCCCGATGATCTGAGTTTTCAGACGAAGACGTTATAACTGTCCCAGTCGATTAAGCGCTTATGTCTTCAACCGTAGGTCACGGAACGAAAACCAGCATCTGTGACGTCAAAGGATGCGAATGCGAGGCTGAGAGATCGCTCAACCTCAAGCAGCTTGCCAAGTGCAGCCTCGTCTTCAAGGGAGAGATCTCCCACAACGCCCACCTGTGCAAAGAGCACTATAAACAGTACAAGAAAGAGACCAAGACCGCAAGGTCCATCGACGCAGTCTACTGACGTCTCGTGAGATGTTCGACCTGCTCTTCCTCGGAACCGGCGCCAGCGTCCCGTCCAGGGACCGCGCCCTGCCTTGTGTGGCTGTCCGTAGTGGGTCCGACATCATACTTTTCGACTGTGGCGAGGGCACCCAGCGTCAGCTGATGTGCTCTCGCTTCTCCTTCATGAAAGTGCGTGCCATATTCGTCACGCATCTGCACGGGGACCACTTCTTCGGTCTCCCGGGTCTTTTGCAGACTATGGGTCTTTCAGGGAGGAAAGATCCGTTGCTTGTCTGCGGACCCGCAGGTTTCTCGAACGCCCTGAACACCATCCTGGGGCTGTGCGAGGGGGAGATCGAATATCCTCTCGAGATCCGCGATGTGGCACCAGGCGACGAATTGGATGTCCAGCACCTGAAGGTCACTGTCTTCGGGACCGACCACGGGATCATGTCCCAGGGGTATGTGGTGAGGGAGCCTGAGATCCGCGGGAAGGTGGATACCAAGCGCGCCAAGGAACTGGGCATTTCCGGGAAGGACTTCAAGAGACTGGAGGCGGGGGAGACCGTCAACGGCATCATACTGCGTGACATAACCTCCTCTCCGACACTGGGCAAATCCGTCGCATACACAGGAGATACCAGCAAGTGCCAGACGGTCATAGATGCGGTCAGGGGGGTGGACGTTCTGATACACGAATCCACTTATTCTGCAGTCGAGACCGAGAAGGCGGTGGAACATCACCACAGCACCGCTCGCTCAGCAGCGGAGACAGCCAAGGAAGCCGAAGTGGGGACGCTGGTACTTGTCCACGTCAGCAACCGTTACAAAGACCGCAACCAGATCCAGGCTGAGGCGGCGGAGGTATTCCCCGATACCGTGGTACCGGAGGATTTTCAGCTTTATTCGATGACCAGTCGCGGTATCAGACTAATTTGAGAAGGTCCGCTTTGGTGATCATACCGACAATCCTTCCTTTCTTGGCCACGATGACCGCGCTGCAGTCGCTCATCATCGCGGTGACCGAAGACATGGGCGTACTCTCGGTGACCACAGGGTAACTCTCTTCCATGATCAACGAGATGGGGGAGTCCTTCAGCTCGTCCATGGTCTTGCCGGACCTTATCTTGTCGAAGATGATCTTCTCGGAGATGCTGCCTATGGGGGTCTCGCCTTTGAGCACGGGCAGCTGGGAGAATCCCGCGGTCCTCATGAGTTCCGTTGCGACCCTCACCTTGTCGGTGCTCTGGACGGTGATCACGTCCTTGGATGCGACATCCGCAGCGGTCAGGTCCTTCCTTTCGCCCTTCGCCATCTCATCCAAGGTCTCGAAGAGCCTGACCACGGTCTCGTAGCTGGCGGAGATCCTGTCCTTTTCGATCTTGGCGATGGTGCTCTGACTGATCCCGGATTCCTTGGCGAGTTCGGTCTGGGTAATGTCCAATGCCTTCCTCATCCTTCTGATGTCAGTCGCGGGCGGAAACTTCATGCTGGATTAATCTTCGTATTCATATATGAATATTTGTGACAGTGTCTTTTATTAATGTTAATGCCAATTCGCTATTATTAGTCCTTATTAACAAGGATTAGAAGGGAAATTTATGGCTGCAAAAAAGAACATCTACGTGAACGGAATCAACCAGATCCCCGTTCCTGAGAGGCAGATCGAGATCGTCGAGAGGAAAGGAATCGGACACCCCGACTCCGTCGCAGATGGTGTCGCGGAGATTGTCAGCGAATCTCTCTGTGCAATGTACAAGAAGGAGGTCGGACACGTCCTCCACCACAACACCGACCAGACCGAGGTCGTGGCAGGTATCTCCGCTCCCGCTTTCGGCGGAGGAAAGATCATCAAACCCGTCTACATCCTCATGGACGGACGTGCTACCACCTACATCGACAAAGGAAAGGAGCGCATCGCCCTTCCAGTCGAGTCCACCGCGCTCAAGGGAGTCAGGAACTACCTGAAGAAGACCTACCCCTATCTCGACATCGATTCCGATGTCATCCTTGACACCAAGCTCGGAATGGGTTCCGACGACCTCACCGGCGTATACAAGGCCTCTAACTACCTTTCCAACGACACCTCCTTCGGAGTAGGCTACGCGCCCTTCTCCATCACCGACAAGCTCACCCTCGGAACCGAGGAGTACATGAACGGCGACATGAAGAAGAAGATCCCTGCCGCAGGACAGGACATCAAGGTCATGTGCAGCCGTGTCGGCAAGAAGATTACCATGACCGTCTGCTGTGCGATGGTCGACAGGTTCATCGACGACAAGGAAGCCTACAAGTCCACCATGGAGCAGATGTCCGACCTCGTCACCCAGAATGCACTCGACATCATCGAGAAAGAGGGTTCCGATGTCAAGCTCAAGCTCGACATGAACACCGGAGACGACTACAAGAGGGGAGTCTACTACCTCACCGTCACCGGACTGTCCCAGGAGATGGGAGACGACGGATCCGTCGGACGCGGAAACAGGTGCAACGGTCTCATCACCCCCTTCAGGCCCATGTCCATGGAGGCGACCTCCGGTAAGAACCCCATCACCCATGTCGGAAAGATCTACAACGTCCTCTCCAACATCATCGCCGCAGACATCGCCAAGAAGATCAAGGCGGATGCAGAGATCCACGTCAGGCTACTGTCCCAGATCGGTCACACCATCTCCGACCCCCTGAACGCCAACATCGACATCATCCGTGCCGATGCGGCCGACAGCCCCAAGTTCGGAAAGTGGAAGGCCGAGGCGGAGGCAATCGCCACCGATTGGCTTGACAACATCGACAAGGTATCTGAGAAGATCATCAACGGAAAGATCAGGACTTTCTGATTGTTTCGTACAATCTATAAAATAAAAAAAACATTTACATCCAACCGGTTGGGGCTTCGGCCCCTTCCAGATATGAGGCATTGATATGAAAATCATGGACATCCCTGCGTTCGGTCCTATGTTCCGGTTTACGGACGCTAACGTTTACTATTCCCTTTATCTGCTTGCCGATGGAAAGAGGCTTGGCCGTAAGAAGCTGGCTGAACTCGTCGGAGTCGGTGAGGGAAGTATGCGTCGTATCCTGGAGAAATTCCGTGACTGGAACTTCGTGAGCATTAAACAGACCGGGATATCCATCACCAAAGCTGGTCTCGTTTTCCTTGATCAGCTTCCATTAAGGCTTATCGACGTCGACCTCGGCCAGTCCGTCATGGGCGACTTCTCCCAGGGCGTCATCGTTTACGGTGTCTCCTCGAAGATCGTCAACGGAATGCAGCAGAGGGATGCCGGAATCAAGGCAGGGGCGGAGGGCTGCACCACTCTCGTCATTCGTGAAGGGAAACTCATGATCCCCCCTGACTGGAACATGGACGAGAAGACCCCAGAGCTCGCCTACAAAATCCGCAAAGAGAGTGGCATCACCGAGGATGATGCAATCATCGTCGGCAGCGGCAAATCCAAGATCGTCGCCATCGAAGCTGCACTCAACGCGGCCTTTGAACTAATCTGATGAAGCACCTCACCAGTTGGTCAGTCTTCGAGAAATTCGACGAGATCCCCGGGACCGGCAGCCTGCCGGAAAAGCTGTCAGCCATGGGCTTGGAGGGTCTGGAACTTTTCACCCTCTTCGAGCCGATTGACCTTGCGTATTACAAAGTGCCAGGCATTACCTCTGTACATCTCCCCTACGCCATCGATTGGAACAGTGCGTGGGAGGGCAGACGCTACGGTGAGTAGGACGGCGATGTGAGGTATTTCTGCTTCGGGAACGACCGGGAGGAGATGGTCTCCAACCTGAAGTACGCCATTGACGTTGCAACTCCTTTGAATCCTGCATACGGTGTTCTCCATGCAGGCAACACTGACATGAGGCAGGTCTTGGCAAGGAAACACAGGGATGACGGAGGTAGGGTCCTCCGCAACTTCGTGGAGTTGATCAACCGTGTGGTCTCTCAATATCCGAAAGGCGAACCGCCGTTCAAGATTGCTTTCGAGAATCTCTGGTGGGAGAGCCTCAAACTCACATCCCCTTCTGAATGGAGGATACTGGAGGACGGTCTCGAATTCGACAACTGGGGATTCACCCTCGACACCGGCCACATGATGAACACGGTGGAGAACGCCTTCGACGAGAACAGCGCCATCGATGGCGTGCTGGATATCGTGGGAAGGTATCCTCAGGACATGGTAGACCGCATCGGCACCATGCATCTGCAGCTGAGCACCACGGCCGAGTACAGGCACACATTCCCTACAGTCGATGATGTCAGTGTCATGGACTACGGGGAACTCCAGAAGAGGGCCTATGCTCACGCCGGGAGAATCGATCAGCACCGTCCGTACACTTCGGAGAGGGTAAGGGAGATCGTCGATGCTGTCAGGCCTGATTATCTGACACACGAGCTCTACGGCAGTCTGTCAGGTGACAGATGGGGTGACGTCACTTCACAGCGTTCGCTGTTTCCTTGATCAATTTGCTGAATTCAGGTATCCGCTTTGGATTTTCACCTATCGTTGCCAGTGGCCGACTATTCCGTACTTCAGCAGTGGTTCGTGACTGGTGTGTTGGAGTGGGCTGGAGGATACAGAAATGCCAGATATGCGTATCATAGGGGTGTTTATCGCAAGGATGGGAATGAATAAGCCCTCTCCAATCTGTATCGGAGGCGAATTCCTTAATATAGCCAACTCGCCAGATTTCATAACTCTTTTATAATAGCCGTCTATTGGTCGAGCAGAGGAATAAAACATGGCCCGTTTCAAAGAGGCTGAGCACAGGCTCCTTGAGAAGTCCGTCTGCATGAACTGCTATGCAACGAACCCCGCCAAGGCGTCCAAGTGCCGCAAATGCGGATACAGCAACCTTAGGCCCAAGGCAAAAGAGAGCAGGAAGCAGTAAGCGCTTCCAGCCCTTATTAGGCTTCGGTTGCGGCGGGTTCGTCCTTCCAAAAGGACGCCCGCTTCAACAAAACTTTCACCACTTTTAGTTTGTAATGTGTGTTCGTTTTCCATTTACCACGCGCAGGTGCGTGGATAACCCTAATAATAAGATAAGCGCATCGGGTTGACAGTGGTTTTACGTGAAGGCACTGGTCATCGAAGACAGGAACGCCATGGCGCAGATGTTCTGCGGGATCCTCGAGAAGTTCGGCATCGAACACAAGGTCTCCCCCACCACCGCTGGTGGGCTGGAGGAGCTCGAGGCATACAAGCCCCAGCTGGTGATCCTGGATTCCTCTGTCGACAACGGGACCGGTATGCAGTTCATCACCGCGATAACCCCGGTCATTGAGGAGAAGGAGACCAGGAAGGAACGCAGGAAGAAACTGGATTCCGGGCCCAGCGTGATGGTCGTCCGCACGATTTATGAGACTGTGCCCACCGACTGTCCCTTCGTCAAGGCGTCCTTGGTCCGTCCGTTCACCGCCGAACAGCTGTCCGATGCCATCAAGGCTCTGATCCCCAAGGAGAAGAAGGCAGAGGTCCCGAAGCTTTTCTCGACGCAGCACGCTTCCGACCCCGAGACCGAATTGGAACGTATGAAACTCACGTACGGCGAGTCGTATGTGGTGTTCGAGGAACGCCCCATCATCATCCACCAGGTCATGCAGGTCTTCGCCAATGCGGGTTACGACATGCTGCTCCTCACCCACCTGAGGGCGAAGGTCGCAAGGGAGAAGTACGGACTCGATATGGGTGCGGAGGTCTTCACCCTGAGCGGTTCCAACTATCCGCTGGGTACCATGATCACCGCGGTACAGGACTTCCTCGGTAAGAAGAAGAAACCACTGATCGCCTTCGGCGATCTGGACAACATTATCGAACATTGCGGGGTGGATCTCACCATGAGGTCCATCCAACAGATCCTCTCGCTCAGGAAGAGCAGGGGAAAATTCACGCTTTTGACATCGGTCGACGACAGTCTGCTGACTGACAACGTCAGGAGGCTCCTCACCGAGATGATGATAGAATACGATAAGGAGGATTGAGCAAAATGGCAGTAATCGAGAAAGTATGGGCAAGAGAGGTCCTCGACTCCAGAGGAAACCCCACAGTGGAAGCAGTAGTCACCGTCAACGGTCACGAGATCTCCGCAATCGCACCGTCAGGTGCATCCACCGGGATGTGGGAGGCACACGAGCTCCGCGACGGCGGTAAGAGGTACTCCGGCAAAGGGGTCCTGAAAGCCGTAGAGAATGTCAGGACCACCGTCGCCAAGGCCATCACTGGTATGGATCCCACCGACCAGAGGGGTATCGACGACCTCATGAACAAGCTTGACGGCACCGACAACAAGAAGAACCTCGGTGGAAACGCAACCACCGCTGTGTCATTCGCGGTCGCCAGGGCGGGTGCGATGGTCAGCCACCAGCCTCTGTACCAGTATGTCGGAAAGGACAACGTCACCCTTCCTGTACCCATGTTCAACATCATCAACGGCGGAAAACACGCCGGAGGGGACCTGAAGATCCAGGAGTGCATGATCCTTCCTGTCGGGGCATCCAGTTTCTCCGAGTGCTTGCAGATGGCAGCCGAGACCTATGCATCCCTCAAATCCATCCTCAAGAAGAAGTACGGCGTGAATGCCATCAACGTCGGAGACGAGGGAGGATTCGCACCTCCTGTCAACACCGTCTCCGAGGCATTCGAGACCATCATGGCCGCCATCTCCGAAGCGGGTTACGCGCCCGGCAAGGACATCTACCTCGGAATGGACTGTGCATCCTCCGAGTTCTTCGACGAGGCCAAAGGTACCTACGATGTCGACGGAATGACCCTCAACGGAGGTGAGCTCCTCGACCACTACGCAGACCTCATCAGCAAGTTCCCCCTCATATCCATCGAGGACCCCTTCCAGGAGAACGACTTCCAGACCACCGCCGACTTCACCAAGAAGGTCGGAGCCCACTGTCAGATCGTCGGAGACGACCTCTTCGTCACCAACAGCAAGCGTCTTGCAATGGGTATCGAGCAGGGCGCCGCCAACGCACTCCTGCTGAAGGTCAACCAGATCGGAACCCTCTCCGAGGCCCAGGATGCCCAGGAGATGAGCTACAAGAACGGTTACAAGGTCGTCGTGTCCCACAGGTCCGGCGAGTCCGAGGACACCACCATCGCCGACCTCTCCGTCGGATGGGGAACCGGACAGATCAAGACCGGTGCACCCTGCCGCGGCGAGAGGACCGCCAAGTACAACCGTCTCCTCAGGATCGAGGACGAGCTCGGAAGCAAGGCTGTCTATCCCGGAAAGAAGGCACTCAGGTTCTGAGGGATCGAAATGACCGAGAAGCTCTTCATTGCCGATGAGAAAGAGATCCGCAACGGAACCATCATGGACGTGTACTTCGACCGTACGCGCCAGATTCTCGAGGCGAAGGGCCTCTCGGAAACCAAGGTGGTCGCCGAGTTCACCAGCGGCGGACTGCCTAACAAATGGCCCTGGGCGGTGTTCTGCGGTCTGGAGGAGGTCATCCGTCTGATGGAGGGACTCCCCATAGACCTCTATGCCGTGCCTGAGGGAACCATTTTCAAAGCACGCGACAGCGCCAGCGTCCGCGTGCCCCTTATGAACATTGCTGGTGCCTACACGGATTTCGGTGTCTACGAGACCGCCATGCTCGGAATGATCTGTCAGCCTTCCGGTGTGGCCACCGCCTCCGCCAGGGTCAAGTGTGCCGCCAAAGGGAAGACCGTGTTCGCGTTCGGAAACAGGAGGATGCACCCCGGAATCGCCGGTGTGCTCGACAGGTCCTGTTATGTCGGAGGGTGCGATGGGGTATCATCTCCCTTCGGAGCCGATCTGATCGGTCAGGAAGCTGTAGGTACCGTCCCCCATGCCCTCATGCTCACGATGGGCAGCAACGAGGCCGCATTCAAGGCATTCGACGAGATCATCGACCCCAAGGTCGCCCGCATCATGCTCATCGACACCTTCGAGGATGAGCGTGCCGCAGCGGTGTCCGCATGCAAGTCTGTGAAGGACCTGAAAGGCGTGAGGCTAGACACTCCCTCCTCCAGAAGAGGCAACTTCAAGGAGCTCATAAACGAGGTAAGATGGGAGCTTGACATCAACGGTTACAAGGACGTCAAGATCATCGCCTCCGGCGGACTTAACGAGGAATCCATCAAAGCCGTGGTGGATTCCGCTGTGTCCGGTTTCGGAGTCGGTACTTCCATCGCCAATGCGCCCACCCTCGATTTCTCTATGGATCTGGTGGAGAAGGAAGGCAAACCCATCTCCAAGAGGGGAAAGTTCTCAGGCAGGAAATTCGCCTACCGCTGCCCCTGCTGCTTCGCCATGGGTGTTTCCCTGTCGCCTGACGACAGGATACGCTGTGAGAAGTGCGGAAGGGACATGGAGATGATCGAGAAGCTTGTCCTCAAGAACGGTAAGCGCGTAGCCCCCGAAAGGTCTCCTGCAGAGATAAGGGAGAGCGTATTGGAGCAGCTCAGGACCCTCGGGGAACTCGAGTGATTTGTCGCAATTTTCGGCGGTTTTTGCAGGAAAAATCCATATCCAGTAGTATATAAAGCTGACCCGGTAAAATCCATCATTAACTCTGCGTTTTTCGTACCTATTTATAGGGTTCCGAAGTGGGTCGCAACAACCCTTATATGCTACTCGCAGGATTGGGTAGAATGCTGTCGGCGGGAGCCGGAGGGGTTGGATGGATGCCTCTTGTCGACATGAAAAGTTGGGGTGTTAAAAGGACCATCACGATATCTCCGGATCCGTACAAACCGTACAGAAATATGCTAAATAGCATGTTTTTTGACGAAAATCCCAACGTTTTCACAAAATGTTACTGTTCTTGTGGAAGATTCGCAGATCTCGATTCGAACTCTGTGATGCTCAAAAAAAGCCTTCACAAAGGCATCGAGTGCGCCCACTGCAGGAACATCCGCATCGCCAAAGAGCTCGGTCTCGATGATTCCGAGGAAGAGGCCGACTGCGGCTCGTTTTACTTCTGATTCCGGTCATTCGGAGGAAAATCCTAAATTAGATTATTTGTTACGAATTCAACAATTCGTAATATCGTATTTAATGGTTTAAATCTACCTTTCCTAAGGTTTATAATCCAGTGGAAGAGAAGGGGTCCGAACCCCCTTTACGGGGTTCGTAAAGTTGGATTGGTTTAGTCCACATTCATGATCTTTTTGTACAGCTCGTGGACCTTGTCAAGAAGCATTTCGCAGGTGATTTTCCCGCTACTCGAGATGACCGCAGCTACGGAGGAACCGCCGCAACCCACTCCCTCTTTGATGAATCCCCACTCATAGGCCTGCAGGCCTTCGTAGGGGCTCTTGGAGTAAT
>CAMNNR010000022.1 GCA_946545675.1 uncultured Thermoplasmata archaeon
AAAAGGGAAAACACTACCAAGATGTTTTGATAAAAAGACCCAGAGTTTCAAATATTAAAAACGGGGGAAATTCCCCCGGTAAAATCATTTCTTCTTCATTTTCTTCTGAAGTTTCTCAAGTTTCCTCTTGGCCTCAGGATCGCCAGCGTCAGCCTTCTTCTGAAGTTCGGCTGCCTCAGCTTTGTCCTGCTGGGCCTTCTTAGTGAGCTGCTTTTTACTCATCGGCATTCTAATCGCCTCAACCAGGGTTAGTTTCGTGGATTATATACGCATTTGCCAAATCGATTGAGAAAACATACCTCGAAAAATGTCACCAAGACACAAACTTTATCGTCTGAACACCTATACCTTTCGCTTTCGGAACGATACCATGGATAATCACGCCGCGCAGGGCCCCCGTACTCGCAAAAGTCCAGCTCTGGCTATGTTCAACATCAGAGGCGGATTCCATGGATAAGTTCTCGACACAGAGGTCCCGTATCCTCGATGAAATGGCGGAATTTTCATACCGCGATGCCGAACCCTGTAAGGCAGTGGGCATAACTCTGAAGTATCCGACCTACTCCGACCTCACCCCTGATCAATTCCAGTATTATTGTTACTGGAAATCACTCATAGCAGAAAACTATGTGAAAAGAGCTGCTGACGGTTACGTTTGGCTTCTGGTCACCGAACTGCTCAATTCTGATGACCCAGAGCATGCATCTTCGATGCTCAATTCCATGGTCAATGCATGTGCCAGCGATGGTTCTCCGATATATCCTGAGCTCCTTCAGACGGCGATCCTTTACTCGAAGATCAACGGAACGCCGATGCCCTCATTTTCGGAATGGGTGTATTTGAGCATGCTCAACTGCGTTCTGACCCCGGAAATATCGGACCTTTCGCCTAACGCAATGAGATCGTTGTGCAATGATAACACCGCATTCAGGGAACCGGGATCGGATAGGGTAGTCGGCACCACCCTCCGCAGATACGACCGCCTTCTCACAGAGAAGAAGGGCACCACCGTACTCGAACTCTGCCTGACGCCCGAGAAGACCTCCTTCGTACCGTTCACGGAATATGCCGTGGCAGAACCCTGCAGACCGGTGGAATCGATAGAATGGAAGCCCACCGGCTTCGCACAAACCCTCCTTTCCTATATCGCAGGACTCTTCACCGGGATCGACAATCCTTCGCCCATCCCTTTCAAGGACGAACTCGCGGCCATGTTCAAGGAGATCCGTGCATCGGGGGAATACACCGAATCGCCTGACCCGTTCTCCAAACCGGAAGGAGTACGCATACGCCCCCTCGGTTCTCCGGTTTCCCCATTAGGACCTTCCTGCCTCTGCGACCCCGCGGTCCCTAACCGCTCTAGCAGGGTCATCACCCTCGGGGACGTGCTCACGTTCGGATCCATGTCCCCGCAGAGACCCGAATCCTACATCCCCTCGGGTTTCGAACATCCCGCATACGGGGACCTGTCGAAAGACCGCTTCGCCTACTACCTCTATTGGAGGGACTCGTTCAGGAGGGGGCGTGCCCTCGACACCGACAACGGGTACGTGAACCTCCTGCTCACCGAGCTGATCAATTCGAACGATATCGTGGAAGCATCCGCGGAACTCTCGGAGCTCTACAGGGCGTATGGGCATGATGGACACAACCTCATCGGCATAACCCTGATGGACCACACGGTCATCAACGGCGGGGTGTTCTCCGATTTCGGTATCTACATGGACAAATTCGTCGTGAACTCCTGGATAGGGGAGTTCGTGCACGGGATGAACGATATCCCCCTCGACAAAAGGATGCTTGATATCCTGCGTTCGGGTTCGGTCAACGTCCGCTACATGGACGACATCCCCCTGGAACCGTTCAGTGCATCGCTGAGAAGGATCTTCTCCGCCCTGGAATCCAAATCGGGCGTGGATTCCGTCCTCGGGGTGCAGGAGGTGGCGTCCACCCGCTCATTCTACGTCGGCCTTGATTATCTCCGCGGCAGTTCCGTGAAGACCATCAGGTTCAGGAACTACCTCGGCTGCAGGAAGTTCGTGAGTTTCATGGACAAGGCCGCGAAGTACGCGGTGAACCTCGTGAAGAACGGATGCTCGCAGGAATCAAAGAAACCGTTCTCGTTCGGCGGTGTGGGGTGCGCAGCCATCCTGTACGAGGAATTCCTCCTCTGGCGGAGCAGGAGTTCCGTGCCGGCTGCGAAAGAGATAAAGCTTGATCTCGAAGCGGTGAAGGCAGCGGAAGAGGACCTCCGTCAGGTGACGGACATGATGAGGGTTGAGGAGACCCCCGAGACAACCGAGGAGAAGACAGAGGAAAAGAAGGATACGGACGGGGAAGGTCCCTGGGCATCATTCTTCGCCTGTCTCACGGAGAATGAGAGGGGATACCTATCGCTCTCCCTGAATGGCGAGGACACTGCCGGATTCCTCCGCGGCACCGGGATTTCCCGGATCAAAATGGAGGATGAAATCAACGCCAAGGCGTTGGATAATGTGGGGGACACCGTTGTGGAGGACGGCGCACCCGTAGAGGATTATATTGAGGATTTGAGGAAGGGAATCGAATGACGGAGAAAGTACCCAAAAGGACATTGAACACGCTGATGAACGCGATCTCATCGGGAGTGGTACCCCGCAGGGGTCTGGAATACATCGCGGTCGGAAGGAAGAAGGAGACCCAGACATTCGTGAATGACCTTGAGGACACAGCCGAGGGCGGAGGTGCCTTCCGCTTCATCTCGGGCCGTTTCGGGAACGGTAAGAGTTTCATGACCCAGATGATCAGAAACTATGCCATGGACAAGGAGTTCGTGGTGATGGATGCCGACCTCGCGATCAACCGCAGGCTCACCGGTTCCAAGAACGAAGGCCTGAACACCTACAGGGAACTGCTGAAGAACGCCGCCTACCGCACCCGTCCCGAAGGCGGTGCCATAGAACCCATCCTCCAGGAATGGGCGGAATCCATCCTCTCCGAACTCGGATGCGACAGGTCGGAGCTCACCCGCGAAGCCGTCCTCAGCAAGGTAAGGTCCCTCGCCGCACCGGTCTCGAGCATGCAGTTCTCTCACGACTTCCTCATCGCCGTCGCCGGATATCTCCACGATTACCTCGTGAATGCGGAGGATTCCCCCTCCCTCAGATGGCTCAAAGGGGAATACGACCTCAAATCCAATGTGAGGAGGGAGTTGGGCATCAACACCCTCATCGACGATTCCAACTGGTACGAGATCATCAAACTCTGGGCGAGGACGTTCGTCCTGCTCGGGTACAAGGGACTCGTAGTGTTCCTCGACGAGGCAGTGGTCCTCTACAAGCTCCAGAGCAGGATGTCCCGCACCAACAACTACGAGCGCCTCCTCACGATGTTCAACGACATCATGCAGGGCAAATCCCAATACCTGTCGATGTACGTCTGCGGGACCCCCGAGTTCATACAGGACACCAACAGGGGACTCTACAGCTACGAGGCCCTGAAATCCCGTCTTGTGTCAGGAAGGTACGAGACCGGGTATGACAACTACCTCGGACCCGTCATCAACCTCAGGCCCCTCTCCAACGAGGAGGTGTTCGTCCTCCTCAAGACCATCCGCGACCTCCACGAGCAGAGGTACGGTTACGTGTCCGGGATCACCGACATGAATCTGGAACTGTATCTGAAGAAGGTACTCAGCGGTTCGGTATCCTCCAGTCTCGTCACCCCCAGGGAAATCACCAGGGACCTCATCAGCCTCCTGGACACCCTGCACCAGAATCCCCAGGCCACGTTCTCCGGATTGGTCGAAGGAAGGTCCATCTCCCCCGACCGCGATCCCGACAACGACATCATCGAGGACCTTGACGTATGAGCGACCTCTTCTCCAACCTCCCGTGGTTCCTCCAGGAGCACATCCACAGCAACGGATGGACCGACTTCCGCAGCATACAGCTGGAAGCTTACGAGAGGTTCGTACAGAGCGAGGATCACATCCTGATATCCGCCGGGACGTCCAGCGGAAAGACCGAGGCGGCTATGTTCCCGGTAGTCGCTTCGTTATACGATGATCCGTGCGAAGGCATCGGCGCACTCTACGTCGGTCCCCTCAAGGCACTCATCGACGACCAGTTTGAAAGGATCTCCCCCATACTGAAGGATTCCGGGATCAGGGTCACAGGCTGGCACGGGGATGTGAGTCAGAACACACGCAACAAGGTACTGAAGAACCCCTCCGGGATCCTCCAGATAACTCCCGAATCCCTCCAGAACATCGTCACCAACAGACAGGAGGAACTCGTCCGCATGTTCGGCCATCTCAGATTCGTAGTGATCGACGAGGTGCACGCCTTCATGAACTCGGACAGGGGGTTGCAGTTGCTGTGCTGTCTCGAAAGACTTGAAAAACTGGCAGGCTGCAGACCGAGACGCATCGGTCTTTCCGCCACCATATCCGAAAAGGAAGCCACCTGCAGGTGGATATCTGCCAATACCGGAAGGGGGACATCCACGGTAAGCGATGACAACATCGGCGACCGCACGGTGGAGATACGCTACAACCTCTTCCCCACGGAGAAGGAGGAGGGCGGCGACCTCAGGAAGAAGGCTGTCACCAAGTACTACCGCGAGCTCTATGCGGACGTGGCCGGCAGGAGCTGCATCGTGTTCACCAACAGCAGGGATTCCGCCGAGAAAACCGCGCGTTCGCTGGGGAAGATGGCGGAACTGTTGGGCTATCCTGGGAATGTGTTCATCCACCACGGCAGCGTTTCGCATGAGCTCAGACAGAATGCGGAGGTCGCGTTGAAGAACAGGGAGAACAGGAGTACAGTGGTGGCCACCGTCACCCTCGAGCTGGGTATCGACATCGGGAACCTGGACCGCATCGTGCAGATCGGCCCCCCGTACACCTGTTCGAGCCTTGTCCAGAGGATGGGCCGTTCGGGAAGGAGGGGGAACGCCCAGAATCTCGTCCTCTACTGCAACGATGACCTGAACAACTATTGGAACGCCATCGACGGATTGTCTATGGACCTGGTGCGGAGCATCGCCATGACCGAACTCATCCTCAAGGACGGATGGGTGGAACCTCCCTGTGAACCGAAACTCCCGTACGGGCTGCTTTACCATCAGACCATGCAATACCTGAAACCCGGGATCGGATGCCGGTTCAACGAACTGTGCCAGGAGGTACTTTCCATGTACCCATTCCGCAACATTTCAAAGGATGATTACAGGGCACTCCTCCGCCATATGGTCTCCATCCGCCATCTCGAGAGGATGGAGGACGGTACCCTGCTCATAGGTCCTGACGGGGAGAGGATCGCGTTCAACAGGGAGTTCTGTTCGGTGTTCGATACCGGCAAGGAGTTCGAGATCAGATTCGAAGGCAAGGCCATAGGTTCCATACAGATTGTACCGACCACGGGCCAACTGATCCAATTGGCAGGAAGGGTATGGGAGGTAACCTCCACGGACATGAAGGAATACCGGGCGGACGTCATCGAATCCGACGGCACCGTGAACATGCCCTGGTCTTCGGGAATCCCGGGTCTGGACACCCGTATCCTGAAGAAGATGAAGCAGATTCTCCTCACCTCCGAGGATTATCCCTATCTGGATATCGATGCCAGGTCCTGCCTCCGCCTGTGCAGGAACATCGGGTACGAACAGGGTATCGGGAAGACATTCGTCCCCACCAGCGGAGGATTCAGGATATATCCCTGGCTGGGAAGCAAGCAGTTCGATACCCTCAAGAGGGCGCTTCTGGCGGTGGCTGACGTCTCCTGGGTCCATTGCAGACAACCCTACTACATCGACGTGACCACCGACCTCACCGAGGGACAGCTCCGCTCAGCGGTCAACGACATCCTGGAAACCACTGACGGAAGGAACCTCGTCCAGGATACTGACGATCTGAGGATCGGAAAATACGACAAATACGTTCCCGACAAGCTCCTGAGGAAACAGTTCCTGGCAGACGAATTGGATCTGGATTTTGAGATCTGAACCCCGTTAACGATAGTGCTATTTATCCTGGCCTGCATCGGGAGCCGATATACTTGACCGCACAATCCGACGTCAGGTCGCCGGGTCGATACGGCCTAATCGTATTCTCCATTCTGGTAACCGCTTATTTCCTAGTGTATTTCCACCGGGTATCCCTGGGAGTGATGGGCCATGACATCGTGACGGATGTGGGCGGTTCCATCGGACTGCTCAGCTCGGTCTATTTCTGGACCTACACCGCGATGCAGATACCCAGCGGCCTCATCGCTGACAAGTACGGGCCCCGCATGGCAGGTACGGTGTTCCTCTCCCTGGCCACACTCGGTTCCCTGGTGACCTCCTTCAGTTCCGATTTCACCGGATTGGTGGTGGGGAAGGTGCTCATAGCCGCCGGCATGGCTGTTGTTTATGTCCCCCTCATGAAGGTGATCAGTTCCTGGTTCCCCTCGTCCGATTTCGCCGTCCTGAACGGAGTGGTGATTGCCGTGGGAAACGTCGGTGCCATGTCTGCGGCGGGACCGCTATACATGCTATGCAACATGCTCGGCTGGAGGGAGGTTTTCCTCCTGCTGGCACTTATGACGGGGGCATTGGCAGTGCTCTGTCTCGCGGTGGTGAGGGACTCCCCCTCCGAAAAGAACGAGGCATTCCGCATAAGATCCAAAGGGAAGGTACTCCCGGGGCTCAGGACCGTCATGTCTGACGGACGCAGGTTCTGGGCCTGTGCGATCTCTTACTTCCTGGTGTACGGCAGCATCATGACGTTCCAGGGCACATGGGCCGCAGTATATCTGAGGAGCGAGTTCGGATTCATCACCGCGGCGGCATGGATGGTGACCGTCATCGGCGTGGGGAAGATCCTGAGTACTGCGGCCATAGGCTATTGCTCTTCGAAAGGCATCATCGCATCGAAGAGGAACACCATGGCGGCAGGTACGTTCTGTTTCGCTGCTGTTTGGGGGATGATCGCCCTCTCGCCCGAATTCCTCTCGGGTTACGTCCCCTGGTTTGCGATATGTTTCCTGTTCGGATTCTTCGGCGGGTTCATGACCCTCTCCTTCACCCAGGTCAAAGAGTGGTATCCCGGGGAGATGGCAGGCACGGCCGTCTCAGCCATGAACGTGTTCCTTTTCCTCGGAGCATCCGTATGCACGACGATCTCCTCGTTCATGGTGGAATTCGATTCGGGATCATACTCCTTCTCAGGCCTGTGGACGCTGATGTTCGCGATGTCCCTGACCGCGGCGATACTGGTATCGCTGTCCCGTGAGAAGAGGCCTTCAGAAATCCCTGAAGGGGACTAAATCACAGCAGCCGCACTCGGAACACATGGTCCGGCTTGTCATGGTCGTGAATCCGTGTCTCTCCATGCACTTCTTCTGCATTACAGCCAAGAGCATCATGCGTTCGGGGGTGACCGGCGATAAGGAACCGACCGCACCCTCTATCTGGACCCTGTTCAACGATGTTATACGGAGGGCGCGGATGCTCGGGACCACTCCCATCGAGCTCAGTCTGTCCATCGCGAGTTCGAGGTCTGCGTCGGATTCTCCCAACCCCACGATGATATTGGAGATCACCTTTCCCCGCCCGAATACCGAGACCGCACATTTCAGCATGTCCCAGATACCTTCGTAATTCAAATCCGGACAGGTCTTTTCGAATAGGTCCGAACGGGCGGCTTCGATATTTATCTTGATCTCTTCCGCACCGGCATCGTGCAGGATTCTCAGGTCTTCGACCGTTGATACGTACGGTTCCACCCCGATGGGCATGTCCGGATATTCCCTCCTGACGGCGGCGACCGCTTCGGCCATACGCTCTACAGTCTCCCTTACACTGCCGACGACCCCGCTGGTGAAGGAAACCGCCTTCACCTCCCCGGAAGCCATGGATTCCCTGAGCATCCCCATTATCCTGTCGGTGGAGAGGTGCTTGTCCTCGCTCATGTCCAGCAGAGGGGAACCGCAGTAGACGCAATGGAACATGCATCTGGGATCGAGATTGAAGAAGGCCTGCTCGGGACAGTGCCTCACGATGGGGAGTATGGCGACGTCTTCCAGAAAAGGCTCGCCGCCCCTTGTGAGTGCGTATCTGCCATCCCCGCGCACCGCGAGTTCGAACTCCCCGTGGGTGTACGAGATGGATTTCTTCACACGCAGTCCTTCGAACGAGAAAGCGGCGGAATCCATGCCTGCCCCCGGCCCTGCGGTGGAATGGGATATTCTAAAGGGCATCACGAAACCTGCGGGCAGCCTCACAGGGCCCCCTATCGAAAGTTCGACCTTCTTCCTGAGGATCTCCTCCGGATTCCCTGTGGATATGTCTGTCATTATGTTCGCAGGCACGCATCTCCATATCCCCGCGTTTACTTAAGCGCACGCTATCCCTCCCTTTGATATATGGAGGACATCATGGCAGAGTGATGCATTGCAAGGACGTCTCGATGAGGGAGGTGGACATCGGTCTTGACGAAGAATCCATCGCCGGATTAATGAAGGGGTGGAAGGCCTACACCCGCACCGAGTATCTCATCCTGAAGAACGTGAATGACTACGCGATCCTCGAACTCCATAAGACCCAGAGTCCCGGCCTTTTCAAGGACCTGAGCGACTACAGCATCGTCGCACTTCCCGATCAGATCGTCTACCATGAGGATCCGGGACTGGATGTCCTGAACACCCCTGCCCTTGCCCGCGTGCAGGCACTGTATCCGGGCAAGACCGTCATCGTGAGCGGGATGTTCTCCCATGTGAACTTCATCAAGGACCTCGTCCCCGTGCGTTTCATGGTGGTGGACAACGTACCGCCCTCCCCCTCCAAACTGGGGGTGCTGGTGGATATCGCCCTGGGTTCCGGGTACATCGACCTGCCTCTGGTGAAGGAAGAACGCATCATCGATATGGCCGATATGGTCTCATCGGTGAAGACAGAGGGCGTGATGTTCCCCTGCCACGTCTCGAATCTCAAGGCTGACAAGCCCTTCCAGTTCCTCGACGACGTCCCCGAGGTGAAGAACGAGGTCACCCTCATCGGATGCCATCTCTCGTGCAGGATCTTCAAGGACCTCTACGGCTACGAACCGCCTTTCATCAATGTGTGTCCGGCTGATTTCGTGGATCCCGATGTGATGACCATAGTCAAATGCTGCAAGGTCAAGCAGGGTCACGTCATCGAGGGCAATACCGTGAAGGTCCCTTGGGGTGCCACCGTACCCGAAGTCGTCGATGCCATCAACGCACTATTCTCAGGACACGAAGAAGACTGAGTCCTGCCCGGGATCATTCGCCTTTGCTGAGGAACATCTGCATATACTTGTCGATGTCAGCCTCGAGTGCGGCCATTGCCTTGCCGCGGGGTTTCTTCCCCATGCCGACGGTGTTGATGCCGTTCTGCAATGCGGAGGAAAGCGGATCGAGGCGGTCGTCCATATGTGATTCGCGATATTCCCTGAGGGAAGCAAGTTCCTCCTCGGACATCGAATCGGCAGCTTCGTTCAGTTTATCCATAAGGTATCTGAACGTTTCGGTAACACCCCGGAGAGAGGGCGCGACATATTTGGGTTTGAGTCCGCCGCGATAGTGACGGCCGTATGAATTGCATTGTGCCAGACAGTAATCGGCAAGCCTGAGGACCTCGTCGCATCTCTCAGCGGAGACACGCAGATCCGTGGAGAATCTCAGGTATCCCGCGATTGCGTAAGCGGCATTGAAGAAGTACATGACCGCTTCCTCGGGTCCTTCGGCGGAGGACATGTTCTCCTTGACGTAGTAGAAGATGTCATCGACGAAACGGTCGCTACTGAGTTCCCTGTGTTTCAGGTAAATCTCCGCGTCCAGTTCGGCCAGGAGGTGAGTGGGGATGATCCTGCCCTGTTTCGCATAGGTGCACATCCCCGAGATGACCTTGTCAAGGATCTGCTTGCGGAACTTCACGAAGAAACGGGGCTCGTCGTCAAAACGGTCGATGGCCTGAACCCAGTGTTCCACAGCGGCGGCAAGGTTGCCTCCGTCCAGCTTTTCGAATCCCCTCTCGGACCATCTGCGCCAACCGGCATCATCCGGAAGAGGGGTTTCCGGAGGTGCCTCGGGTGCAGCTTCCTTCTTCTTGAAAAGTGACATGCTATCTCAGTAGCTACCGCGTTTCTTGGATTTGGGTTTATCGCGGTTGGAGGGGTACCTCTTGGGTGCGTCACGGTTGGAAGGATACCTCTTGGGGGCATCGGATTCGTCCCTACGGGGGCGTTCCTCCCTCCTCTCCCCGTAATCCCTGCGGGGCCTGTCGGAATATTCGCGGCGGCCTCCTTCCCTGCGGTCTCCGTAATCCCTGCGGGGACGGTCGGAGTAACCTCCCTCCCTGCGGGGCCTGTATCCGCCTTCGCGCCTGTCTCCGCGATCTGAGTATCTGGGTCTGTCGTGGAATCCACCCTCACGGTGCTCCCTGTAACCGCCTTCGCGGTATCCGTGGTCCCTGCGGGGCCTGTATCCTCCGTCCCTTCTGTCGTCGTAGTCCCTGCGGGGCCTGTCGGAATATCTGTGTCTGTCCCCGTATCCGCCTTCGTGACGGTCGCCGTCCTCACGGTCCCTCCTGAAATCCCTGCGGACGTATTCCCTGTCACCGAAACCGCGGTCACGGTATCCTCCGCGACGCTCGCCGGAATACCCACGGTCCCTGTAACCCCTGTCGCGGTATCCGCCTTCACGGCGTCCGTAACCGCGGTCGTCGTACCTATCGCGGTACTCCCTGCGGGGTTTCTCCTCTGATCCCTCGGAAGTGAGGTCGAGAATGTAGTCGTCGGTCCCCTCCCCGGATTCCTCCTGGGCAGCCTCGGCTTCTCTCTCCATCCTCTTCTGATAGTTCTTGTAACGGTTCTCCCTGCGCCTGTCGAATCCGTCGGGATCGACCCTGGAGGAGGCCTGCACATCGGAGTAGTTCCTCTCTTTGCGCGGTGCGAGTTTGATGGATATGGTCTTCCCCTCGTATTCGCACCCGTCGAGGTTCTCGAGGATGAAGTCTGAATGGTCGAGGGAGACCTCCACGAAGGAACACTCGTCCTTCAGTCCCACCTTGCCGATGGCCTCGTCCTCCACCCCGGCGCGCTGCTTCAGGAAGTCGGAGATGACCGTGCGGTTGACACCGTCCGCCTTGCCTAGGCTGATCTCGAGGGTGGCGAATCCTTCCCTCTCCCCGGTGTCCTTGTTCTTATAGGAATTGTTCCTGTGTTTCTCTACCTTCATCTTCTTTTCCTTCTTGATGCGCTCTCTGAGCACGGGCTCGTGTTCCGCCTCTATGGGTTCTAGGTCGTCGGTGGTGACCCTCTCCATCTCGGTGTCTGCCTCATCCTCGCACATGCGGACGAGTTTCCTGTCCCTGGGATTTACCAGGGATATAGATATGCCTTCCTTCCCCGCCCTGCCGGTCCTGCCGATCCTGTGGACGTAGGTCTCGGGTTCTATGGGGAGGTCGAAGTTCACCACGAGGTCCACGTCGATGACGTCGAGACCTCTGGATGCCACGTCTGTGGCGAGTAACGTGAGTATGCGGTTGTCCCTGAAATCGCCGATGACCCTCTCCCTGAGTTTCTGGGACATGTCACCGTGGAGGGTGCCGACCTTGTAACCCATGTCCTTCAGTTCGGTGTACACCTCGTCGACCATCAGCTTGGTGGCGAAGAACACGATGGACTTGGGGTTGCCGTTGGCGAGGATGTCGTAGAGCATGCCCTTCTTCTCGTTCCTCTTGCAGGTGATGATGTACTGCTTGGTGAGACCGGTGGTAGGAGTGTCGCCGGAGATGTCAACCTCCGCGGGATTGTCGAGCATGTCGCCGGCCAGTCTCCTGACGTTCTTGTCGAGGGTGGCGGAGAAGAGCAGGGTCTGGTGGGGGTCAGGCACATAGCCCATGATGAAATCGAGGTCGTCCTCGAAACCCATATCCAGCATACGGTCCGCCTCGTCGAGCACGACTTCGCGGACGGAGGAGAGGTCGAGAGCCTTCCTGTCGATCATGTCCCTGAGTCTTCCGGGGGTCCCGACGATGATGTCCGCTCCGCGCCTGAGGGCGGTGATCTGCCTCTCTATGGGCGCTCCCCCGTACACCGCCGTGCTCACATGGCCTGAGAACTTGGAGAGTTTCCTGATCTCTGCATCGACCTGCATGGCAAGTTCCCTTGTCGGGGTGATGACGAGTGCGGAGGGCACCTTGGCTCCCTTGCCGATGCGGCTCATGACTATCATCGAGTATGCCCCGGTCTTGCCGGTACCGGTCTGTGCCTTGGCGATGAGGTCGTTTCCCGCGATACCCACGGGTACGGCTTCACATTGGATGGGGGTCGGTTCGGTCCACCCCATCTCGTTCATGGCGTCGATAAGTTTTGCGCTGATTCCAAGGTCGTCGAAAGAAGTCATTTTGAGTTTCAAATCCTAAAAGGCCACAGGGCACTGATTAAAAGGGTGGTGTCCGTCCCTATATTTAAAGTTCGGTATCCGAACGGCCCGGGCAGGAGAGGATTAAGCTCCGATGCTCCCGGAATAACCGTTCAAAGCGGACACATACTGTCCAGACATAAGGGGGCACGGGGTTTCCCCCGTGCTGTGTTTATGTCAGGCGTGCTGCTTCTTCTGCAGGAAGAAGAACGCACCGACCCCGGCGACGGCGATCACTATGATCACGGCCACTATCCAGATGGGGAAGTCTCCGCCGTTTCCGCTGGGTGCGGGAGTGGCATCGACGAACCAGGTGGAGAAGTGATCAGTCTCGAAGGTCACGGTATCGTTGGCGGAATCGTAGGTGGTGGCCACGCCGACGGCATTATTGTTGGCGTCGATGTAGAACACCTTCACATCCCCGGCGTTCTCGCCTTCCTTCAGGGTGTAGGGCAGGGTTACCTTGATCTTGCTACCGCTGAAGCTTACCGCTCCGTTGCTGTCCGAGAGGTTCAGCGAGAACACAGTCTTGCCCTCGATCAGCTTCTTGGTCTCCGCAGGCAAGGCATCCTTGTCTGAATCGGAGAGGGCCTTCGCAGATGCGGAGACGTTACCTGTCGCTCCGGCGATGACAGACTTGGGGATCTCCATGGTCCATCCGTCTCCCTTGACGTCTACCTCGGTCTTGG
>CAMNNR010000023.1 GCA_946545675.1 uncultured Thermoplasmata archaeon
CCCCCTATACTGTCTTGCCGTCCTCTGCAGGGACGAACCCCTGAAGAGCACCCTCACCCCGGAGGGCGTACTCCTCCTGGACCAGGTGCCCACCTGCAAATACGCCACCCCCGGTTCGGACGAACTGGTGGAGGCTGTGATGGAATACGCCGATGCACCTGCCATGCTCATGGCCAAACACGGCGCCATCACCCAGGGTCGCACCCTTGAGGAGGCATACAACCGCATGGAGGAGCTGGAATTCCAGGCCCACCTGCAGATCCTATCCGGAGACGCCAAGGAACTGCCCCCGGACGAGGTCGAGAAACTGAGGAGGATGAGGTAATGGCGATACTGGTAACCAAATGGTTCGGTGTCTTCCTGGTTGACAACAAATCGAACAGGGTCATGGACAAGCGCCTGATGCCCTCCGACCCCTCCGCCACTGCGGAGAAGCTCGCAGAGATCCAGAGGGGAGGGATACTGCCCGAGGAGAGGGAACTGGCAGCAGGAAGGGCCAAGCTCGCAGTAGGGGACAGGAGGCAATCCGACCTCGGGAAACCCGAGATGTACGACTCCTCCTTCATCAAACCTGAGGACTACGGATTCGACGATGCATTCATGCACGAGGTCATGCTCACCCTCGGTAAGCTGAGGACCTCGGAGCACATACCCAGAGACAAGAATCTGGTGCAGGCCATAAGGTACTTGGACAACCTCATAGAGGTCTCGAACCTCCTGTCCGAGAGGCTCCACGAATGGTACGGCATGCACTTCCCAGAACTGGCGGATTATGCGAAGGACGACAGATACGCGTTCCTCATCGCCAGGCACGGGGACAGGGAAGGAATCATAGAGGAACTGGGCCTGGACCTCCAGTCCATGGGTTCCGATTTCGATCCCGAGGACATCCGTGCTGTGCAGGATCTAGCCGACTCCTTAGACAGGATCTACGAAGACCGCAAGAGGACTGAGGAATACATCACAGAACTTGTGGAGAATCTGGCCCCCAACATGTGCAGCATCCTGGGCGGACCCCTTTCCGCCAGACTAATTTCCCTCTCCGGGGGACTGGAGAGACTGGCGTCCCTGCCTTCATCCACCATACAGCTCCTTGGTGCGGAGAAAGCCATGTTCAGGCACCTCCGCTCCGGCAAGAACCCTCCCAAACACGGAGTGATCTACCAATACCCAGACCTTAGAAAGGCACCCTATTGGCAGAGGGGCAACATCGCCCGTGCCCTGTCGGGAAAGATCCTCATCGCGGCCAAGGTAGACCAATACGGCGGAGAGTTCTGCGGGGACCGCCTCAACGAGGAACTGAAGGCACGTATTGCCGACATCAAGCGCCGCTACCCCGACCCTCCCAAGAAGAAGGAGAAGCCGGCAGGCAAGGGCAGAAAGAACTTCCACGGCAAGGGCCACGGCCCCAGACGCCACTGAAACCCGGGCCGGACCTGATGGTCTGGCCTCCTTATTTTTAATTAAAATACAGGCTAACCTTTTTATGTATAGGGCCAATAGTGGTTAACGATATAGATGCGCGCCCAACAGACGACCGTAGCCGATATCCAGTACGATATGGAAAGGAACAAACGGATAGCCTGAGCGCAGCTTTTCACAAAAGAAGGTATTGATTATGGCAGAGTGGGAGATGAAAGAGCTCAGGGAGCTCAAAATCGGAAGGTACGTAAACATCGATGATTCACCTTGTAAGATTATCTCGATTACGACCTCCAAGCCCGGAAAACACGGATCCGCCAAGGCATCCATCGAAGCAACCGACATCTTCACCGGTGCAAAGAAATCCATCAACGCACCCGTGAGCGCAAAGGTCCAGGTCCCCATCATCGACAAGAGGAAGGGACAGGTCATCTCCATCGACGAGGCCAACAACGAAGTCCAGATCATGGACCTCGAGACCTTCGAAACCTTTACCATGCCCATCAACGACGACCACGAGAGCATACTCGCGGACGGCGCTGAGGTGATGTACCTCGTGGCGATGGACAGAATGAAATTGATGTGAGGTCACAAACATATGGCGTACGGAGTCACCTATGCAGACGCAGAGGCTGAATACAACGAAGCCGACGCGGTGATATTCGGTGTCCCGTACGACCACACTGCCAGTTACAAGGCCGGGGCCCGCGAGGCCCCGACCGCTGTAAGGCAGGCCTCGTACAATTTCGAGGAATTCCATTTTGAACACGGACTGGACCAGTACCAGCCCGCAGTGTGCGACTACGGCAACTGTGACGATTTCGTACTCCCCGAAGATATGATCGAGGAGGTCAAGTTCGCCGTCGCACCCACCATCCGCGACGGGAAGTTCCCCATACTCATCGGCGGTGAGCATTCCGGCACCATACCTGTGGTGCAGAGCTTCAAGAAAGGGGAGATTGCCCTCATCACCATCGATGCGCATCTTGATTCGAGGGATGAGTACCTCGGTACCCCCAACAGTCATGCCTGCGTCACCAGGCGTGCGGCTGAGCATCACGGACTCGAGAACGTCTATTGCGTCGGAGCACGTGCCATCGGCAGAGAAGAGCTCGAGAGGGATGATGTCGTCCGCCACATCACCGCATTCGACGTGATGGATAACGGTATCGAATGGGCCATGAAGAAGGCCCTCGACGGTCTGAAAGCGGATAAGGTATACCTCTCCATCGACATAGACGGAATAGACCCAGCGTATGCTCCGGGGACAGGCACTCCCGAGCCTTTCGGTCTGCTCCCTATCCAGGTGAAGAAGGCCATCAACATCGTCGGCGACCGTCTTGCGGCATTCGACGTAATGGAGATCTGCCCTCCGGCAGACCACTCCGGGATCACGGCTATTCTCGGTGCAAGACTCATCAACGAAGCACTTGCCGTACTCGGAAAGAATCTCCGCCAGTGATTGTGGCACTGTCAGAAGATGGCAGGATCCGATACGGATTCAGGATGTCTGGCACATTCCAATTTTCGTGAGAAGGGGATCACATCGACGAAATGCAGAGTTTCGCCATACTCTCGTACTTGGATGCGAGTTCTTCCGCCACAGCCTTGTCGGTGGACTCGGCATAGACCCTGAAAATAGGCTCTGTACCCGATGCCCTTGCCAAGACCCAGCCGTTATCGAACAGGAGTTTGAGCCCGTCGGTCGGATCCTTGTTGATACCTTCGGTGTTCTTGTCGAGGTACTTCAGGACCTCTTCCTTGAGATGGTCAGGACAGACGATCTTCTTCTTCACGGTATAAAATGGAGTCAGAGCTGCGACCTGGTCCTTGAGGGGACCGATGGTCAGAATGCTTTCGAGCATCCTTCCGATGGCCATTCCTCCGTCCCTGCAGTACTGGTGGTCTGCGAATATGAGGCCTCCGTTCTCCTCTCCGCCGAAGAGCCCGCCGGTCTCCATCATCATCCTGGCAACTTTGGGTGAACCCACGGCTGTACGGACGACCTCTCCTCCGACCTTACCGACAGCGTCATCGATCACCGACGAGGTCGCTACAGGCGTGACGATCACACCTCCTCCGTTCTGTTTGACTATGCTGCTGGCGAGGATCGCAAGAGTCTTGTCTCCTGGCACATAGTTACCGTCACCGTCCACGAAGACGCACCTATCTGCATCCCCGTCGTGTGCGATGCCCAACACTGCATCGGGGGTGTCCCTGACCATCTTCATGAGGTCCTGCAGGTTGTCCTCCGTAGGCTCGCTGGGGTGTCCGGGGAACTCTCCCTGGGGGTTGCCGTTGATGGTAATCGCCCTCACGCCGAGCTTCCTGAGAAGCAGGGGGGAGGTGTAGAACGAGGCGCCATTGGTACAGTCGAGTACCACGGTGAGTTTGGCCTCCCTGATGAGATCCACGTCGAGTTTGGAGACGATTGCATCTACATAATCATCAGCCGCACCGGATACCTCGGTGCAGGTGCCGGTGAATGCCCAGTCCACGGCGGGAATAGTTTCGTCGTACTTCTCCTCGATGCTGGCCTCCTGTTCGGAAGAGGCTTCGGTACCGTCGCTGGCGATTACTTTGATTCCGTTGAATTCCGGAGGGTTGTGGGAAGCGGTGATCATGACTCCGCCCGCCACGTTGTGCGTCTTCACATAGTACTGGAGGGCGGGCGTGGGCAGGGCACCGAGCAGAAGCACGTTGCAACCGACGGACATGAGACCCGCGGATACGGCGGAACGGATCATGTCGCAGGTGTACCTGGTGTCGGTACCGATGGCGTAGGTCCCGGGATTCACGGCGCCTATGGCCTTGCCCATCTGAAGTGCCAGATGGACGTTCATTTCCTGATTAACAACTCCGCGTACACCGTTGGTCCCGAACAATTTGGTCATGATGGATTACCCTCTGGAGGGGCCCGGCGCACGGATTCGGACCCCGATACAGAGGGCTGGATGCCACTATCAATAATTAAAGATAATTGGGAAAAAGGAGGTCACTCCTTCTTCCCTGCGTTTGCCTGTTCCTCGATCCATTTGCGGATGTCGGCCTTCTTGGTGCTGCCGATACCGAACTGCTCGGAGAACTTGGGGGTGGTGGTGAGCTCCTTGGTCTGTCCGCTCACCTTGGCGGAGATGAGGCCCATATCCACGAGGATGTGTACGTCCTCGTAGGCACGGGGCCCGCGGACCTCCACCAGTTTGGATTGTTTCACGGGTTGGTTGTAAGCGATGGTGCTCAGGGTGCGCATGACCCCGGCAGGCATGTCGGGCCTGGCGAAGAGTCCGGTGAACTTCTTGCAGTCGGGACGGAGCATCATGCGGTACTCCCTACCCGCCTCGGAGATCATGATGGCGGAGTCGCGCATATCGTACTCCATCCTCAGGTCCTTCAGGGCATACCTCACCGCGGCCTCGTCGAGGCCGGTGCGTTCGACGATGTCAGATACCCTCAGGGACTCGGTAGCCGCGAAGAGGGCGGCCTCCACCATCGTCTTCTCTTCCACTTCAGTTCACCGCCGCCATGGTCTCCAGGGGCACGGTGGCCTCGGGGAGCTTGATCTGGACGAGGATCTCACCGTAGGGCAGGGTCTCCTGGGACACCTCGAGCTTACCGTCCCTGACCAGGTGGAGGACGGACACGAACACGGAGATGTTCTCCTCCTTGTCATCGGTGTAGAACTCGGTGATGGGCATGGGGTCCATTCCCATGGAGTAGATCCTCTGGTAGATCCTCTCGACGACGGTCTCGTCGTCCTCCTTGTGGGCCTTGTTCTCGAACTTGGCGGGTTCCTTGGAACGGAGCTTCTCTGCGGTTGCCCTGCGTGCCTCGTAGATCTCCGCCTCCCTCTTGGCCTCCTCGAAGGCGTCGAGAAGATCGATCATGGTGACGGGGCGGAGGTCGCAGCGGACGTAGGTCTTGGAAAGGGTGATGTCGGGGACGACCATCCTGTCCTCTTCCTCGAACTCGAAATCGGCCTCCTCGAAGAACTCCTCTTCCTCGGGCGTGTCGGCGTTCATGCGGGTCTGTTCGGACTGCATGTTGAGGATCCTCCAGGCCATGAGCAGGAGCCTTCCCGCCACCAGCATGTCGAACCTGTCGCTGGACACCTTCTCGGAGTAGAGCCTTGCGAACTCCTCCAGGTTGATTGCCCAGGGGTCCATGCCCTTCTCCAGCACGAGGCTGAACAGGGCCCTGACCGATTCGTCGAAATCGTCGGAAAGCTTCTCCCCGGAAGTCTCGTTCTTGAGGATGTCGAGGTAGCCGTTGATCCTCTTGAAGGATTCCTCGTCCTCGGCCATCGCCTTATGGAACAACAGGTGCTGCTCCATCATTTCCATCTGTACATTTGCATCCATTTTCATCCCTCAATGTCTTGTTCCTTCTGACGTTTCAGCGCCTCCTCCTCGTATTTGGAGACTTCCTCGATATCAGGCTGCATGATCACGCGGCTGATACCGGTCGGGGGCCTGGTGACCCCGATAAGGTGGTCGGCCAAGGTGAGTGTGACCTTCCTCAGCGAGACCTGTATGAACTGTGCTTTTGCCGAACTCTCCTTGACCCTCTTGGCCACCATCTCCGAGTTCACGGCATCCAGGAACATGTCGACCTCATCCAGTACATAGAACGGCGAGGGCTGGTACTCCTGGATGGCGAAGATGAATGACAGCGCGGTGAGCGATTTCTCTCCTCCGGACAGGGCCTCCAGCCTCAGGAGCTTTCCGTTCCTGGGCTTGGCGTTGATCTGGAGTCCTCCGCTGAAGGGGTCCTCCTCGTTGTCCAGCATCATGAATCCCTCTCCTCCGCCAGAGAGCTGTGCGTAGATCGCCTTGAAGTTCTCGTTCACAGAGTTGTAGGCCTCCATGAACAACCCCTTCTTCTTCGATGTCAGATCGTCCGTGAGTTTGTCCAGTTCGGCGATCTGCTTATTGAGCGTCTTCACCTGCTCGAGCAGGAGTTCGAACTCCTTCTTGCGCTCGTCGTACTCCTCTATGGCGCGCAGATTGACGTTTCCGATGGCTTCCATCTTCTCCTCGCAGCTGCGGATGGTACGTTTGAGCGACTCCTCTGAGGGTATGGGCTCGGGCACCTCGATCTTGATCTGCTCGACCTCTGCCTGGAGGGCCTGGATGTTGGCCTCGGTCTGGAGGACCAGGGCCTTCTGCGAGGCGATGACGCCTTCCTTGGTCTCGATGTTGCTCTGGGCCTTCTGTATGACCGAATCGAGCTTGTAGCGTTTCTCCACGAGTTCATCCTTCTGGACCTTCAGGTCCTCGATTCCGGACTCCATATCGGATTCGATCTTCTTCAGGGCCTCGAGGGAGACCGAGAGTTCCTCGATCTTCTCCTTGTATTCGACGATGGCCTTGTTCTGTGCCTCCACCTTCTTGTCGATCTCGGCGACCTGAAGGTCATACGCCTCCTTCTGCTTGTCGAGTCCCGTAAGTTCGGCTATGGCTCCCTGCACCTGTCCCCTAATATCGGAGAGTACCTGGTTGCAATTGAACACCTCGTCCCTGATCTTCTGGATACGCTCCTGCAGTCCTGCGGGGGCGATCTCGGTGATGCGGTCGCGGGTGGCGGTGCGGTCGTTCCTCATGGCCTCGAGCTGAGAGGCGAGCTGGGCGTACTGGGAGTTCCTGCTGGCAGAGTTCTTCTCCGCGTCCTCGCACTCCTTGTTCTTCCTTGAGAGGAGGTCCTGTGCGGCGGTAAGGGCCTTCTTGGCCTGTTCGAGAGCGGTCTCGGCGACCACGAGTTTCCCTTTGGAATCGAGGTCCTTGGAGGAGGCTGCCCTCATCTCGTCGTCGGCGGCACGGATTCTGTCCCTGAGTTCCCTCAGCCTGTTGCGGGTGGACTCCAACGCCTCGGATGCACTCTTGACCGACTCTGCGGCCTCTTCGAGCGCGCCCTGTGCGGAGGGTCCGAACTTCATCATCTTGGCCTTGTTGATGGTTCCTCCGGTCATCGCACCAGAAGCCTCGATGAGCTCTCCCTCGCGGGTGACAATCCTGATTCCGCCCATGATCTCACGGGCGGTGTCGAGGCTCTTGACCACCAGCGTGTCCTGGAAGACGTACCAGAACGCGTTGGCGTACTCGGGTGCATAGGAAAGGAAGTCGGTGGCGTATCCCTCAGTCCTCTTCAGGACCATGATGGCCTTCGCACGGGGCTTCCCGGGCATCATCTTGTTCAGGGGAAGGAACGTGGCCTTGCTGAGTTTGTTACTCTTGAGGTACTCGATGCACTTGGCGGCCACGGCGTCGTTCTCGACGATGATGGCCTGCATCTTACCTCCGGCTGCCACGCTCAGGGCGGTCTCATATCCGGGATCCACCTTGGCGAGCTCCGCTACGGAACCGCGGATTCCGGAGATCTGCCCGGAGTCCCTGAGGGCCAGGATGCGGCTGACCGCTTCTCCCGCCCCGTTGTATGAATCGGATACCCTCTTCTCTGCGGAGAGTTTGTTGAATTCTTCGCTACGCTTCTCGTAGATGGACCTGATCTGGGATTCCTGTCCCTCCAGCTCCTTCTCTTCCCTCTTGAGGTCGAGGATCTTCTTGGACAGGTCCTCGGTGGTGATGGGACCTACGGCCTCCCTGACCTCCTTGAGGTTGAATTCGGCCTCCTTGACGTCGAACTGGGCAGCGGTCACCTGTTCCTCCGCCTCGGCCTTCGCGATCTGGGCCTGGTCCATCACGGCCTTCGCGGCGGCGGCCAGTCCTCTGGCCTCCTGCTCCTTAACTCCGGTCTCGTCGATGTCCTTGTTGAGCTGCTCCAGTTTCTTCTGGAGTTCGGTCAGTTCACCGCCGTGCCTGGCGGTATCCTGGCTGACCTTAGCCTCCTCGGCTTTGGCGGCTTCGTACTTGGATTCGGCCTCTGCGAGCTGCGTTTTCAGGTCGTTGAGGTTCTCGTTGAGTGATTGGTACTGGTTGCGGTTATCCGCGATGGATTCCTGGAAGCTGGCCCTGAACTCGGTCTGCGAACGGATGTCTTCCTCCGCGGTCTCCCTCCTGTCCTTCACGGTGGCGAGCTGGATCTTGGCCTGCTCCACATCCTCCTTGATCTTCCTGTACTCGGGTCCCGCCTTGGCGAGGATCTCCTCCTCCTTGGCGGCGATGGCCTCCTCGTTGGAGGCACGCTCCTCGTTGGCCTGTGCCTTCTCAGCCCTGATCTTCTCGAGCTGTTCGTTGAGGGTCACGATGTACTGGTTGAGGTTCTCGAGGGTGGACTGTTCCCTGTCCCTCTGTCTGATGGTCAGCTGTGCCTTGGCGACATCCAGGCTGTTCTTGGTGTCGATGTACTGCCTGGCGAGCTCCCTGTCCTTCTCCAGGGACTTGAGCTGCCTCTCCTTCTCCGCTTTGAGTATATCGATGCGGTCCAGATTGTCGGTGGCCTCGGATTTCTCGCCCTGCGCCTTCGCGATATCTGCGTCGAACGAGGCGATTCCCGAAATACCGTCGAGAATACGACGCCTCTCGATGTTACCCATCTGGACGATACGGGTGACGTCTCCCTGCTGGACGATATTGTATCCATCGGCGCTTATCCTCGCCTTGGTCAGGAGGGAGTCGAACTCCGAGAGTGTGGACTTCTGGTCGTTGATGTAGAAGTACGAAGTGTAATCCGTTCCGTTGTCGGCCAACTTGACATAACGTGTGAGGCGGACGGTGTCGTCGTCCCATGGCAGTATGCGGTCGCTGTTCTCGAAGACCAGTGACACGGTCATCGACTTCGCCTTGGCCTTGTTCGCGCCGCCGCTGAAGATGAGATCGGTGATCCTGCCGGCCCTGACCGCCTTGGGGCTCTTGGGACCCAGGACGAACATGATGGCGTCGCCGATGTTCGATTTTCCGGACCCGTTGGGCCCGGTGATTGCCATGTAACCCTCCATGAGGGGCACTGTTACCTTTCCGCCGAATGATTTGAAATTTTCTAGCTCGATCTGTCTTAGATACATCCCGAATTTCCCCTTTCGAGACAGATACGGGCGTAACCCGCTGTGCATCCCATTACCTAAGCCGTACTGGGCGAGGACCTGGGTTGGAGGTCTTCGCGTACGCACGTACGTAGGCGTGCTAACATATGTAAAAATAATATATAAAATGGGGCTCGGAAAAACACGATTCGGTCAGTGTTGGATTGGATTGGGGCACAATTCACTGCCTGTTGTTCCTCGTGATCTTCACGATATCGAAGATGACCCACACCATCACGGCGAGCACCACGATGACAAGTGCCAGAAGCAGTGCGCTGCTCTGTACGAAGTGGGTGATCTGACCCATCCACGGGGATACGCCCACGACCACGCCCTGCACATCGCTGTACGACATGGTGGGGTAGTCCGCACTGGACTTGTTGTCTCCCTGTGTGGTTATGACGCCGCCGGTGATATCTATGATGCGGTGCACGGTGAGGAGTCCGGTGGACGAACTCATGAAGGTGACGACATCACCTACCTTGACCGTTTCCTTCTGCTCCTGAGTCTTGAGCAGGTGGATCATAACCAAAGACCACTGGGGGATGGTTTGGACCTCGTACTCGGTCCGGGGTTCGCCGGCCATCGAAGTGGTGGGGATGATACGGACCTCGCGGTCGGAAAGATCCATGGATTTGCCGTTGAAGTCGTAAACGATAACCAGAGCCGCAGCCACGACTATTACCACAGCTGCGATTGAAACCGCCCTCTTCTTCGTGAGCTCGAAACCCATGTCTCGATAATCTGACAGGGCTTATATAAGTCAGTTGCAGACTCAATTCAGACAATCTGGCTTTATGTCTGAAACTGAATCGAAAACCCACGTCGGATGCATCCCCGATTTCTCGAGGAGGGCACGGTCGGTCTCTCCCGAAAGCACCAGGATCGACCTTATCCCCGCATCCACGGCCATGCGGATGTCCGTGGACAGCCTGTCTCCGACCATGATCACGTCCTCCGGGGATATGCCCATATCCACCGCTGCCATATCGAGCAGGAGACGGTTGGGCTTGCCCACTACGACTGCCTCCTTCCCCGTGAGGGATTCGAACAGGCGGATGAACGGGCCGATGTCCACATCGTAACCGTACTCGGTGGGACAGACATCGTCGGGATGGGTGGCGATGAATTCCGCACCGCCCATGATGAATTGGTAGCCCTCGTTGAGTTTCTTGTAATCTATGGTGGTATCGAAGGTCAGAAGGACGATGTCTGGCACATTCCCATCCTTCACCATCGGTATCCCCGAATCGGCGATCTCCTGAGCTACATCCGGAGTCGCAATCGCATACACGGTCTTCCCGGGACGGCGTTCCCTGATGAAATTCACGGTGGCGATGGTGGATGTCAGAACGTCCCTGTCCTCTATGTCGAAGCCGAGACGCTTGAGTCTGGAAGCGTAGAAACCGCGTGCATGGGAGGAATTGTTGGTGACGAATCTGAAGGGGATCCCTTTCTCCTTCAGACCGTTGATGAACTCCCTGGCACCGGGGATGGGGCGGTCTCCGTGGTACAGCGTACCGTCCATATCCAAAGCAAAACCCATCATAATCCGAATTCCTCCTTGACCATCCTCAGAGTCTTCCTGAGTTCCTCGCGTGCGACCTTCTGGTACACGCATGCCATGGGGTGGTATGTGGGGATGAAGAGGATCCTCTCCCCGCCCACCTCGATGTACTGCCTAGTATTGACCACGGGAGCCATCGGCCCCACGTAATCCATCAGGTCTTTCACAGCCGATTTCCCCAACCCCACGATGCACCTGCGTCCGGCGAGTTCGCTGTCGAGGAACCTCCTGCAGGCTTCCATCTCGGCCTTCTCGGGATCACGGTTTTCGGGAGGACGGCACTTCACCGTGTTGGTGATCATGACCTTCTCCCTGTCCAGTCCCACGTCCTCCATGGCCTGGTTGAGGATCTTCCCTGCACGGCCCACGAAGGGCTTGCCCTGAAGGTCCTCGTTCTCTCCCGGGGCCTCGCCTACGAGCACGACAGGTGACCGCAGGTCCCCTGAAGGTAATACGAGGTTGGTGCGGCCGGTGCACAGTCCGCAGAGACTGCAGTCGGCCGGAGGCTGGATCATTGTTTGGCATCCTTCAGGAGTTCGGAGCCCTTGACGAGGGAGATGAGCTCCACTCCGATTCCCGCCAGGTTCTCCCTTCCGCCGCCTTCGCGGTCGATGACGGAGAAGATCCTCTCGACCTTCGCGCCTTCCTCGCGGAGAGCGACGATGGCCTTCATGCTGGATCCGGCTGTGGTGATGACATCCTCGACCACGAGAACGTCGTCTCCCTTGCAGAGGTCGCCCTCCACGAGCTTCCCGGTTCCGTGATCCTTCCTCTCCTTGCGTACCATGAGAAGGGGGATGCCAGTCTCGAGTGACAGGGCGGTTGCGAGAGGGATGGAACCGAGGACGACTCCGGCGACCCTCTTGGGTTTGTTCTCCATGGTGGCGATGCGGGCGGCCATGGACTTGGCGATGGCTGCCAGGACCTCGGGCTTGGTGCTTGCCTTCTTGATGTCGATGTAATACTTGCTCTTGGCACCCGATGCGAGGGTGAAATCTCCGAACTGGAGTGCTCCGCACTCCTCCAATAACTTCTTGAGGTCTTCCATTGTGAATCACCAAGGTTCTTTCTTGAGACCCATCCTGTACCCTATGATGTTCATGACACGGTGGACTGCGAACATGATAAGAAGGAGGAAGATGAGCGCGCAGATGTGCCATCCCTCGATGAAGTTCGCATATACCCAGCCAGGGAAGAAGATGGATGTGGCTATGAATGCTCCGATGACGAAATCGTACTGGTCGAGGATGGGTGCTTTGGCTCCCCTCTCCAGTCCCAGTCTCCTCTTGATGAAGGCAGCCAGGAGGTCGCCGAGGATGGCTCCGAAGGACAGGCATGCGAGCACACCGATGTTGGCATAGAACCCGCCGAATCCCCAGTAATCCTCGGAACCGAAGAGTGCCGAGATGCCGATGAGTATCAGTCCCAGGAGCATTCCGGAAAAACCTCCTCCGAAGAGTCCCCTCCAGGACTTCCCGTCACCGAAAATCCTCTTTCCGCGCCATGACTTTCCGAAATCGATCTTGGTCTTGCCGCCGAACACCACCGCTGCCGAATTGGGCAGCATGGCGGGAAGGAAAAGCCAAAGACCGTTCAGGACGATGATGAGCACTCCGAGGATGTCCATATGACTGGGATGGTTAGTTATTCTATAATCCTATCGGACCCGACCGATAGGATTAACCCAGATAACCCTATACTCAAGTATGCTCGTGCTTGACAGCTCCGCCCTTTTCTCGATGGAACAGCTGCCGGAGGAGGACTCCGTGTGTCCGCCCGGCGTCGTGAAGGAGCTGACCAAGTACAAGGACCACAGACTCGACCTCTGGGGAGACCTGCTCAGGGTCTCGGACTGTACCGAAGCTTCGATAAAAAAGGTGGAGGAGGCCGCCCGCAAGAGCGGT
>CAMNNR010000024.1 GCA_946545675.1 uncultured Thermoplasmata archaeon
AACTGGGTCATGTACAGCTTGTAGTAATTGCCCTTTTGCCGGAGCAGGGATTCGTGGGTGCCGGTCTCAATGATATGCCCCTGCTCCATGACCACGATCTCGTCGCAGTCGCGGATCGTGGAGAGACGGTGGGCGATGATGAAGCTCGTGCGGCCCTCGGTCAGCTTGTCCAATGCACCCTGGATTATCCTCTCGGTACGGGTATCCACCGAACTGGTGGCCTCGTCGAATATCACCATCGGTGCATCGGTTATCATGGCACGTGCGATGGTGAGCTGCTGTTTCTGCCCGGAGGATAATCCAGCATACTCGTTGAGTACCGTATCATACCCATCCGGAAGACTCTCTATGAAATCGTGGATACCCACGGAACGACAGGCATCGATGACCTTCTCGTCGCATACACCTTCCTTATTGAACACGAGGTTCTCGCGTATCGTACCGTCAAAGAGCCAGACATCCTGAAGCACCATGGAGAAACAGGAATGGACCTGCTCCCTGCGGAGATTCCGGGTGGGCACGCCGTCGATGCATATGTCTCCGCTGTCCACCTCATAGAAGCGCATGAGGAGGTTCACCATGGTGGTCTTACCCGCACCTGTCGGCCCTACGATTGCTATCTTATCTCCCGACTCCACATGGAAGGTGAAATGGTGGATGACCTCGACACCCTCGACATAACTGAAGCTGACATCACGGAAATCGATCTCCCCGCGGACATCCTTCAATTCCGCATCCTTTCCGGATTCGTCCTCGAGTTCAGGTGCGTCGAGCAGTTCGAACACGCGTTCAGAAGCCGCTGCCAGCGACTGCATTGATGCCAGTGCGTCGGTGAGCTGGAGGAGCGGAGAGTTGAACATCCTCACATAGACGATAAAAGCCACAATCACTCCGTAAGTTATCTGCCCCTCGATCACCATGAGGGATCCGAGGATGCATACTACCACATATCCCAGATTTCCGACGAAGTTCATTATCTGGGGCATCGTGCTGGTGATGAAACGTGATTTGTAGGTTGTGTCGAAGAGATCCTGATTGATCTCGTCGAATGATGCGCGTATGTGGTCCTCGTTGCTGTAGGTGCTCACGATGTCATGACCGTAATATGCTTCCTCGACGAGCCCGTTCATGCGCCCGAGATTGCGGGACTGCTCGACATACAGCCTGTGTGTACGGCTGATTATTATACGTATGACCGCAAAACCGGCGAGAGAAGGGATTATGGAGACGATTGCCAGCACCGGAGAGGTGTAGATCATCAATACGATACAGCCTACGAAGATCGTTATCGCGGTGAGGGCACTGCTGATGCTGTGTCCGAAAGTTTCCCCTATGGAATCGGCATCGTTGGTGAGCCTGCTCATTATGTCGCCGGTGCTGCTGTTGTCGAAATAGTTCATGGGGAGACGGCGGATCTTCTTCTCGAGGTCCGTACGCAACAGGTAAGCGATGCGCTCCGAGACAACAGGGATGATGTAATGCTCCACGGTGGAGAGCAGGAAACTCACCCCGTAGAGTATGAAGACGAGCAGACCCAGATACCCTATTTTGCCTGTATCCATCGAACCTGTGCCGATGCCGTCGAAGATGGTGTCGGACATGTCCTTCAGGAGCTGCGGACCGATGATGGCGAGGACTGCGCTTGCCATGGACAGCATCACGCCGAACATGATGTAGTAGCGGTATCTTCCGATATGTCCCATCAACTGCTTCAGTGCCGTACGGAAATTGCGGGGCTTCTCGGCACGGGCCCAAGGCGGCCCGGGAGTCTGTACGGTCTGCTGCTTTCCGGGAGCCAGCTTCCCGCCCTTCCGCTCAGCGGTCCCGCTCATTGCAACTCCTCCTGCGTCAACTGCGATTTGGCTATGTCCGCATATAGGGGGCAGCTCCCCATGAGTTCGGAATGGGTGCCCCTGCCGACGACCCTGCCGCCGTCCAGGACTATTATCTCATCGGCGTCTTTGATCGTACCGATCCTCTGGGCCACTATGAACACTGTGCTCCCTGCGGTCTCCTCGCGGAGAGCACGCCTCAGCTCCTTATCGGTCTTGTAGTCCAGTGCGGAGAAGGTATCGTCCAACAGATAGATCTCGGGGGACCTGCAGACTGCACGTGCAATTGAGATGCGCTGCTTCTGTCCGCCGGAGAGGTTCCTTCCGTGCTGGGAGATGTGGGATTCGAGGCCTTCCGGCAGGGCACGGACGAATTCCTCGGCCTGGGCGATATGGAGTGCCCTCCAGACATCGTCGTCGGTGCGTCCCTCGGAACCGAAACCGTAATTGACGTTCATCCTCACCGAACCGGAGAATATGACCGCGGATTGCGGGACATATCCCAACCTGATGCGGAGGGATTCCAGATCGTATTCCCTCACATCCTTCCCGTCCACGAGGACCTGGCCTTCGCCGACGTCGTAGAGCCTGCTTATCAGGTTGACTATCGTGGATTTGCCCGAACCCGTAGGGCCGATGACAGCCACGGTCTTCCCCGCCTCCACCTTGAAAGACACATCCTCCAGCGTGCTCTTCCCGGAACCGGGGTAGGAGAAGGTGACGTTCCTGAACTCGATGGTTCCCTTCTCGGTTCCGCCTGTACCTTCCCCGTCGGTTATGGTGGGCTCGCTGTTGATCACCTCGGTGATACGGCGGTAACCCACCATCGCGCGGGGCAACATACGGAAGATTCCGAAGAACATCATCACCGCAGTAAGGACCATGGTGGCGTACGATGAGAAGACGATCATATCCGAGAACAGGAGTTTCTGCTCCACCGTGGTGTTGGCCGCGACGACGAGTCCCGCCCCGATCCAGTATATACCCAGAGTGATGAAGTTCATCATCGAATGGGCAAAGGGGAATACAGGAGCCATGAACTTGATAGCGCTGATGTTGTTGTTGAGGAGGTCGCAGTTGGCCTTCTCGAATTTGGCTCCCTGATAATCTGCCGCATTATATGCACGGATCACACGCAGGCCGTCGAGATTCTCCCTGGTAGAACGGTTGACCACATCGGTGAGCCATTGGATCCTCTTGAAACGGGGGATGGCAAGATAAAGGGAAATGAACATGACCGCGACAAGCATCACGAGGCATCCGATGGTGAATGCAGTCCATTCCATCGATGTGCCGTAGATCTTCGAGGTGGCCCATACTGCCATGATCGGAGCCTTGATGACGATCTGCAAACCCCTTGCGACGAAATTCTGGATCTGGGTGACATCGTTGGTGGTACGGGTGATGAGACTGGCAGCTGAAAACCTGCTTATGTTCTCTGTAGAGAACTTCTGGACGCGTTCGAACTGCGCTTTACGCATATTGCGTCCGACCGCGGCCGCGATGCGGGAGACGATGAATCCCGCGAGAATCGAAAGTATGAGGCTTCCGAAGGCACAGACCACCATATCGATACCGTACCTGACCACGGTGTTGTGGTCTTCCAGCAGATATGCGTCGGTGATCCTGCTCATATAGTCAGGAATCGATATGTCTAGGTAGACCTGACAGATTACCAATATGACTGCCAACGCCGCCAGGATGTACTCACGACGGGTGAAAAATCTCCCTCTCATACCTATATCCCCCGTTCCTTTCGGAAACAGTAAATGGATATCGGCAAACAAGGATTTTTACATTTGCCCAGTTGTTAAAAATGTAATAATTTGTGATAAGAATTGGCGGCGGAGACCGCCGCCGTGTATAATATGTTTCACTCCATGACGTTCTGTTTCTCAAGGTAACCGAGGATGGTCTTCCTGAGCTCGGTGAACTTGGGATCGGTACGGTCACGGGGCCTGTTGCCGGGCACATCCACGATCTTATAGATGGTGGACGGTCTCTTCGACAGGACCACGACGCGGTCGGAGAGGTACAGTGCCTCATCAACTGAGTGGGTGACGAATATGATCGTTCTGGCACTGTGTTCTACGATCTTGACCAGCATCTCCTGCATGATGTTCCTGGTCTGAGCATCGAGGGCACCGAAAGGCTCATCCATCAGGATGACCGCAGGGTGCATCACCATCGCACGGGCGATGCCCACGCGCTGCTTCATTCCTCCGGAGAGCTCATGGATGCGGGAGTCTGCGAACTTCTCGAGACCGACCGCTTTGATGTACTTGAGGGCCCTAGCGCGGCGCTCCTCCTTGGGGACGCCAGCCACTTCCATTCCGAACTCGACATTCTTCAGTACTGTCCTCCAGGGGAAGAGGGCGAAATCCTGGAACACCATTCCACGATCTGAACCCGGAGAGGTACACTCTTTGTTGCCGATGGTTATCTTGCCGCTGGTCGGCTGTAAAAGTCCAGCGATGGAACGCAGAATGGTGGTCTTACCACATCCCGAAGGTCCTACGATGGAGATGAGTTCCCCTTTTCCTACCTGAAGTGTAAAATCCTCGACAGCTACTGTTTCTGCGTTATCTGTCTTGTACACCACACGAAGGTGTTCGATGTTCATGATAGGTTCCCCTTCTGCGATATCCTTGAACAACTCATCCGTACGATCCAGGCGAACACGGTCCTTTGCCTTGTATCTCTCCCCTTCGACTTTGATCTCTGACATCAGGCATCAACTCCCATTCTCTTGCTAACAAACTTGTGGATATATTCCGCTAATCCGGTGGTCATGATACCCAACACTGCGATGATTACGATGGCAGAGTAAGCTCCTGGCCAGAAACCTGCGGTTGCCTGTTCTGCAAGATAGAATCCTATTCCGCTAAGTTGTGGAGCATACAGTTCTGCCGCGACAATACACATCCAACCGATTCCCAAACCGATTTTAATACCATTCATCAGGAAAGGTATTGAACTGGGGATAATCACCTTAACAAAAATCTGAAGCTGACTGGCACCCATGGTCTTCGCGGCATCGATCAGGTTATGCTCTATCTTCTGCACTCCGAAGATCATGTTGGTGAGAAGAGGGAAGAAAATACCAATGAACACTACCAATACAGGACCCAAGGTGTAATTGATGGCGAGGATGAAGATAGGCGCCCATGCGATAGGGGCGATAGGTCTCATAACCTCTATCACGGGTTGGGCGAATTCCCTTATCGGTTTCCAGTATCCTATAATTAGCCCCAGAGGTACAGCGACCACAAGGGCAAGAAGGAATCCTTTGAAGAATGTGCTCAAACTTGAACCGATGTAATCCCATATCGACTTACCCGTGATAGGGTCGCCATGATTATACAACTCTACGAGGGCATCCCAGGTCTCTGCAGGAGTAGGGATTGCCACTGAACCTGCAACGAGTGCCACATCCCACCAAGCGAATACAAAGCAAACAAGTGATGTGACTGTTATTATTCCCATCCTCAACAGACGATGATATCTGTTGTGAGGGTCATAAGTCCAGCCAAATACTGTAGTCATCTGATGTACCTCAAGCGTCGACGAGTTTACTGTTGATGCTGGTAATCGTTATCGGAGGTGCACCCATGAATCCGAAATTAGCCTCTCCATTCTGCAGGGAAGTGGCAACTCCGGCACCGTTCGCGGCGGGGCTCATTGTAATTACTATACCGTAAGCATCGAAGTATCCTTTCTCTATTCCATAACCAAGTGCCAGAGATGTGTGGATGTCACCGGATATGTATGCTATGGAGATCGAAGTCTTGCTGTACCCTGCTGCACTCGGCTCTCCGAAATTGATTGCCTGCAGGAGATATCCGTCATCAACGAATGCCTGTGCAAACCTGTGAGTGCTGCTGAAACCAAGGTTCTTCATGGATACCTTAAGGACTCCGCCGAGAGTGTAGTATGTATCTACCAGATTCTCCACCGTCGTTTGAAGACCGCTGAGAGGGGAAGATCCTGTGGTGTATCCCGCATCCGCATAGGTATAGGTCACAATGCCGAGTGCGGATTCGATAACCGCGGTATCAGTTATTCCGGTCTGGGTCTTAGCGACAGAGACTAATTTCGTATAGTCCTCTGAACTATGATCCGCGAGTGCCTGGTTAATATCCTTGACAGTCTTAATATAAGCTGCTAGGAAGCGGACGGTCACATCAGAGTTATTGGTAATGAAATCGTGTGAAGCCCCAATAACACAACAGGCATGCCCGGGTTCGAAGTCAGCAGTTAGCATCATCTTGTTACAACCAGATGCAATCAGACTACTGTACTGGGGTTCCCAGATGATTCCGCCGACCAATCCAGGAATAGAACCGATCGAGGACTCGAAAGCAGCTTTGTTGGTAATTGATGGAAGATAATAGACTGTTCCAGAATCGAGCGTTTCTTCAGCGCTGTAAGGTTTGAAATTGAGATGCAGCGAGTTCTGGACGATGGTTTGGAGTTGCATATGCTGGATACTGGTTGTTCCGGGGGTTCCGAATATCTTTCCACCCCAAGCGGAAGCATGATACTGCACGTTACCATCTCCATCCAATACTGGTTTATCATTGCCCACATCGTATTCAATATATGTCGAGGCATTTTCAGTGCTTTTCAGATAAACGCCGGATCCTTCGGTGTTGACTCTGCCAATAAGGCGTAACTGATTATCCTCTTCGGTATTATTGTAAAAAAGGATAAGCATTGACGAGGCGAGAAGGAAACCCACGACTACGCAAGCCGTGAGGACCACTTTTTTGTCTATGAACGCTCCAGACATGATAGAAAAAAATCAGGCTCAATCTATATAATCAAAATGGGAAAAAATTTCCTAATTAGGATAAATTTAATCATACAGGCATTTATGTAATAAAACCAACGACGAATACTAGTTAGTCACTAACCGATGACTTCAGAACGAAAAGGGAGCTCAACCATATCCTTAAAAAACACAAGACAATGCCACCTTCCATGCCTAGCATAGTCGACACAATGTCCGACGACAGGATTTCCCCCGAGGAGTTCGTCGCCTTCATCGAGATCAGCAAAGGAAGCAAGATGAAATACGAAGTGGACGAGGAGACCGGCCTCATCGCCGTTGACAGGATCCTCTCCACCTCCACCGCTTACCCCTGGAACTACGGACTCATCCCCAGGACCATCGCCCTCGACGGCGACCCTCTCGACGTCCTCGTCATCAGCAGCGAACCCATCATCCCCGGAGCCCTCGCCAAGTGCAGGCCCATCGGAATCATGAAGATGATCGACTCCGGCGATGTCGACAACAAGATCCTCTGCGTCCTCCCCAAGGACCCCATGTACAAGGGAATCACCGACATCAAACAGCTCCCCGAGCACCTCGGAAAGGAGATCCAGCACTTCTTCACCGTCTACAAGGCTCTCGAGGGCAAGAAGACCGAGGTCGGCGACATCGAGGGACCCGAGGCCGCCAAGGCAGAGATCGCCGCGTGCATCAAAGCCTACAAGGACAAACAGTAAACCATTCACGCCGGGGCAACCCGGCATCTTCTCATTCTATATCCTGGCCGGCGGGAGTTCCGTCGAGCTGTTTTATGCTTCCCTGCGAACGCATGACTATCAGCATCAGGACGAAGTAGACCGTGCATCCTGCCATGCCGATGCAGCCGAGACCGAAGATGTAGGTGGGCCACGGCAGAGTGGCGCACATCATACCGATTGTACCCACAATGAAGAACATGGCGTTGATCATGGATGATAGGGTCCCGCTGTCCCCCGGATGACTCCTCATCAGCACCCCCATTCCCCACGGACGTACGGTGGTGGATGCACCGAGGATCAGGATAAAAGCGGCCAGGAACAGATAGGGCGAGAGATGGGACACTGTCAGCAGCATGATCGAACCCACCAGTCCCATGCATAGGTAGAGGGGGATGACCCTGCGGTTGACGATGTTCGCTGTGAGCTTCCCCAACAGTACGGAGATCAGCATACCCCCTATGATGGCCGATGCGAGCATCAGGGAATATTGGGTCCCAGTGAATCCGAAGGTCCCTTCATAGATGTAGGATGAAACCGAAAGGTACCCCATGAAAGGCATGTTCATCATGCATATCATGACCATGAAAAGCATGAACACGCGGTTAGATGCGATGGTCTTCATGCCCTTGACCATCATGCCGAGGCCACCCGTGACACGTTCTTCGTCAGGGAGGGTCTCATCGATGAAAAGCGAGAGTGCTAGACATAGGGTTGCGAAGGCTGCGGGTGCAAGGAATGTGGACCTCCATCCGTATGCGTCGATGAGGAACGAACCGAGGATCGGAGCGACAACAGGCCCGGCAACACCGATAATCGCATTGATACGGAGGACACGGGTCATGGCAGGGCCGTAAAACGAATCCTTGATGAACGCGGTGGAAATGGTCAGGATGCCCCCGGAACCGATCGCCTGCATGACCCTGAGGAATATCAGTGAATAGATATCCGCGACGAAAGCCGCCGCGAAGAATGCGATGATGTATTCCACGAGACATCCGACGAGCAGCCACTTCCTCCCATACTTGTCGCTGAGCGGACCCATCACAAGCATCGATATGGCCAGAGGGAACATGTAACCGTAGAGGGTCATGTTCATCATGACCGCATCCGTCCCCAGATCGGATACCATGGTGCTGAGGGCGGGAAGATACATATCCGTGGATATCGGGGCGAATATGCACAGCATTATTATTAGGGCGAGAAAGGTCCCAGGAGATAATCTGGATTGATGTACAGGTTCGCGCACGGTATCAGTTCAGATACGGATAATACGCATTTGTATTTCAATTTTATAAAAAAGGATTGGATTGAATAAACTATATTAGAACATCCTTTATATTCACAGAGAACAATCGTTAATTCATGTCGACAATAACCCCCTACATCAAGTCCCTGTTCGAGCAACATGCAAACGGCGCTAGATTCTTCGCATTAGCCACCTCTTCCAAGAAATGCATCCCCAACGTGGTGCCGATCGGATTCCTGTGGGTCGCCAATGACGAGGAAATCTGGGTCATTGACAACTATCTCAACAAGACCCTCAAGAACATCAAAGAGAATCCTGTTGCTTCCGTATATGCCATGGGCGGGGAGACCGGCAAGGAATGCGTGCAGCTCAAAGGGAAATGCACCTACTTCACCAGCGGGGAGGATTACGAGGCGGCCAAGGAGATGGCCCACAAGAAGAACCCCGGATATCCTGCAAAAGGTCTCCTGAAGATCAAGGTGGAGTGTGCTTTCGACACCACTCCCGGACCCAGCGCCGGAAAAAGGATCTGAAGGGTACGGAGTGATCCGCACCCCTCAAACCCATTAATTCGTCTTAGTCTCAGGCTGGCATGTGGCTCTTGCAGTCCGCATAGATCGCTTCTGCGGTACTGAGGGTGAGCCAACCGTCCTCTATCTGAATAGGTTTGAGATTGAGCATCTTTCCGATTTCGTCGGCACGTTTGTCCATGTCGAGGTCGGGATCGAGTCCGGTGTCCATCTTGAGCAGATTCTCGTAATGACCCACTTCGAACATCCAACGCATGAAATCCATCTGATTGTGGATGCCAAGATCCGCAAGGGTCTCCTTGGGGATGCTCTCGAGGGCTTTGGCGGAATCGCCTGCCATTACAAAGACCTCCCAGTTGTTGGCGATTGCGGGGGTCAGGAAGAATATCCCGGTGTACCTCTTGATGAATCTGTTGTAATTGGTGGATCCGCCGATGGCAACGGCGACGCAGTCATCGCATACCTTGCCGTCGTCTCCGCGGAAGACGGAGGTGGGTTTCAATCCCTCTTTCCTTGCCCACTCGACGATATCCCAGCCGAAGTTGCCGCAGATGCCATAATAAAGACCCACTGCGTCGACAAGGGGTTGGATGTCCCTGACCTGCTGGGTTATGTGATCTTTCAGTTTGGGAGGTTCTGCATGCAGTGCCAGATCGTTGCATTTGATGACTACGTTGTATATGCTGCGGTCGAATTCCATCCTGCCCTGGTCAAAAGCCTCTTCAGGCAGGTATTCGAACTCGATTCCGCGCTTCTTCATCTTGTCATGAGTCAACGCGCTGAATCTGTTCTGCAGCAGAACAATCCTATCGATATCTCTGTCCTTCTTAAGACTGTACAGGAGTTCGTCTTCCAGCATAGGGCACAGGATGATTCCGAGTACGCCTTTTACCATGAAGATTAATATTGATTACCTACTATAAATTTTATAGTTGAAACGGTGCCAGGGTGTGACCCCCGGCACCGTGAAAAGGTGCCTAATAGGTTTAGTTCTGGTCGAGCTCGAGATCCTTGGAAGCTTCCCTCTGCTCCTCAGCGAACACCCTGGCCTCGAAGTTGGCACGGGTGGCGTTGTCCGATTTCTCGAAGCTGACAGGCTGGTTGATAGTGACCTGCGGGAAGGGGATGTTGATTCCGTTGTTGTCGAACAGGATCTTGAACTCACGGTTCATGGCCCTCTGGACCACGAAGAGGTCCTCCTCCTTACAGTCCGCAAGGAACAGAAGGTTGACACTGGAGTCACCGAGACTGTCGACACCCTTGTAGAAGGGGCCGTTGATGATCTGGGGGATGTTCTCCTTGATCTTATCGAGATTATCCCTTATGATCAGTTCTATGCGGGGGAGGTCGTCCCCGTACTCCACGCTGATGTAACACAACGCGACCGAGGTCCTCTTGGACTGGTTTATGACTGTGGAGATCTTGGAGTTGTTGACTATCTTGATGTTCCCGCGGTAGTCGACCAGTTTGGTGGTCCTCATTCCGATCTCAATCACGGTACCCCTCCATCCGTCGATGACCACGATGTCGCCGACCTCGAAGTCGTTCTCGAAGACCATGAACAGTCCGGCGATGATGTCTGCGATGAGACTCTGGGCACCGAGACCGATGATCAGGGAGAGGATACCTGCAGAGGCGATGAGGGTTGTAGTGTTGACTCCCCATGCCGAGAGACAGAAGAGGATGGCCACGATGAAGATCACGTACTTGAGCAGGCTCTTCAGGAGCTTGACAGAGGTGACCATCGCCTTGCTTCCCTTGGCGAAATGCTCGAGTGCGATCTGGGCCACGAAGTTGAGCACCCATGCGAGGAACAGGATGGTGATACACCTGATGACGGGGGGAACACAGCGGACGAGGCCGTTCAGGGCCTCGTTGCCGAACAGGTTCTTATTGAACACCGAATCGGGCCCGTATATGTCGTTTGCGAATACCCATGTAAGTACTGTGAACACCGCGAGAACGATGACCAGTACCACCCTGGGGGTTTTCAGTTCGTTTATGGTTATTGCCTTTGTCATTTTTGACACCTTTTCATATGTAAACGGTTTCGCTGAGCGAACCCGGCTGCCCGCCGGACACCTCCCAGGTAACTGTAAGGGTACCTGAGAGGGGAGCGGTTATCTGTGCCGGAATCGCGCTGTCTGGGATGAATATCCTCTGCTCGTCGGTGGGACTGCCCGCGAACTGGCAGACGAAGTACTGGCCCTCGAACTCCAGGTCGGCGGAGAACTGCGAGCACACGTTGCCCCTGTCGATGACGGCGAGGCGGAACTTGAAGTAACCTCCGGGGTTGTTGGGATCGTCGGTATTGCGGTCCGTACCGTTGTAGTTCTTGGCACTGAGCAGCTTGACTATCGGGGTACCGTCGTAGGTTCCGAGTGTGGATACCGTGTGGGCCGAACCCGCGACTACTCCATCGACAATGACGGTTATCTCGTAGGTGGTACCGGGCACCAGGTTCTGGATGATGCCGGACAGCGACGTATCCAAGGGTATTTCCTGTATCACCTCCGATCCTTCCCGGACCGTAAGCAACTTTTTCCCGTCTGGCACTTGTTCGAAAATAACGGAGTAATGGATCTCTGTATCGGCAGGGACCAGTTCCACCTCGCAGTATATCGCATACCCGGGCTGCACCCCGGAGACTCCGAAGGCCTCGGCGATTTCGCCCATGAACGGGTCGAAGAACTCACCAAAGGGGGATTCATCCAGGACCACGGCCATGGCAACCAGGGATACCACCACGAAGGTCGAAGCTATCTTCTGGACGTCGAAATCGCTGGAGAAGCGGACGTTAGAGGTGGAACCCGAGGTATCAGCCGGCGGTTCGTCCTCGCCGAACTCTTTTGCTGACGGGTTAGTACGGACGACCTCATACTCGTTATAGGGCACATCGTCGTTGGTGTACCTGACCTCGGGTATCGCATCGTCGTTGGTGTAACGTATCTCGTTGCTGTCCCTCACTGCTGCTCCCTCCCGGTCTCGGACCATATGGCATAAAGTTTGATGAAATGGATGCTGCCCAGTGCGGAGATGTCGGAATCCGCGGGTATGGGGTCGCTGCCATCGGCCTTCCTGGACCATCCTGCGAACTTGTATCCATCCCTGCTGAATCCGCTGGCAGGCATGCTGCCCTCTCCGTCACCGAAGAATATGATGGCAGGGGTCTTCCCGGTTCCGCCGTTGGCATCGTAGCGCACGATGCGGAGATAGTAAATCGCGAGCAGGATTATCACGACGGCCACGAGGATGTAGAGGGATACGTCGTAGTAGCTGTGG
>CAMNNR010000025.1 GCA_946545675.1 uncultured Thermoplasmata archaeon
ACGGCAGAATGGTCGTTGTAGATACGGTACTGCTGCTTTACCAGGGTCTCCTTGTAGGCGGGATCCATCATGCTATCGTCTCAGAAATCGAAAAGACTGCGTTGTTTGGCTGCGGGAGGCTTGGGCTCCGCAGGAGGTTCCTTCGGGGCTTCCACGGGCTTGCTAGGGGCCTCCTTCGGGGTACTCTCTGTCTTCTTCTCGGGCATGCGGAACTCCGCGGGTTCGGTTTTGGCGGGTTTCTCCGTCTTCTTCTTCGTGACCTTGGGTGCGGGAGGGTAGGCAGCCTTGAAGGAGGATTTGATGACCTTGTCGTCGGACTTCACTCCCAGGAGGAAAGCGAGTTCCCCTTCCTCCAATCCCGCCTCCTTGATCAGGAATATGCGGAATTCCTCGTCATCGGTGGCGAGCTGTTTGAAGAATCCGAAGGATTCGTTCAGCACGGTGTTCCCCGAGGTGTGCACCAGCGATCCAAGTTTCATGGAAAGTGCTTTGCGCTGTGCGCGGGTGGCACGGGAACGGGACATCTTGGAGAGGTACGAGGGGAACATGAAGCGGTCGAAGGAGGTCTTCGGGGTCTTGAGTGCGTTCACCACGCCCTCCACCATCATGTCGCTGGCATATTTCCAAAGACCGTAGTACATGCGCTTGCTGACCCTTCCGAGGAATACATCTGCACGGGAGAGGGCATCGAGACAGTCGGCCATCTCCTTCTTGGTGGCGCATTCGCGGGGGATGTTCTCCAGGATCCACAGCGATACGGTGGGTGGATCGACATCGCATTCCCTGAGGATGTGTTTGGCGAGCTCAGCGTTGCGCTTTCTGAAGAGGGCGCCCAGGAACTCGTACATGTCCGAACGGGATTCCCTCTGGGAGAGCATCTCCGCCATCTCCGCCGTGACAAGTCTGTTACCAAGTGCCAGGGACTGGAGGTCCCTTATGGCCGCACGCATGTCGCCGTCGCAGTTCTCGGCGATGAGGCTCACCGCCTCGTCCTCTATGGCCACGCGCTCCTTGGCACAGATCTTCTTCAGCATGGTCTCGACCGACCTCTGCTGAGGCTTCCTGAACACGACCTGCTGGGTCTCGGTTTTTATGCTCGCGCTCTTGCGGGTCAGCTCGTAGTAATCGTTGCAGATGAGGATGACCGGTTGGCGGGTGTTCTTCACCAGGTTGATTATCACCGGCATGGCGCCCCTGTCGTGGACACCGTAGAGGCTGTCCGCCTCGTCGAGGATGATGAGCTTCATCTCACCGTCGGTGGTGCTGTGGAACGAACCGTCCTCCGCGAACGTGTTGAACTTCGAGGCACGGATTGCCACATCCTCTATGATGGCCCCGGTCCTCTGATCGGAAGCGTTCATCTCCACCGTGCTCCAGCCCATCTCGCGGGCAAGAGCCAGAGCGGAAGATGTCTTACCTATTCCGGGGGATCCGCTGAGGACCAGCGCGCGGTATTTGGGGACCCCTTTCTGCCAGGCCTCCGCCCATTGTTTCATGGCGGCTGCTGAGGATGGATTGCCCACGATGTCCTTGAGTGTCTCCGGCCTGTATTTCTCTGTCCAGTCTTCGGCAGCCATTTCTCGGTCCTCAGCTACGGTAGACGATGGCGAAAATCTCCATCATCTGTTTGAGATAGATGACCACCCCTATTATCTCCAGCAATATTATTGTTGAGATTGAGAGGGTGCCCGAGGCGAACCTGATGTACAGGAACACCGCCGAGATGATCAGGTACATCACGCCCCTGGAGTATTTCCTGGCAACCAGATGGCCTATCCCGAAGACATTGAAGAGTCCGGGCACCAGGGCCGCCATGATCACGAGTAGGTCGAAGGAGGTGAGACGTGTCTTTGTGGGTGCGGAGTACTCGAACTCCCCTATGCGACGGCCGCACGAGGCACAGAACTTCGCCTCGGGGATGTTGTCGTGACCGCAGTAGGGGCAGTGTCCCGGTTCCATCAGTACGCGGTTGTCGGAAGAGCGGACATCCACGATGCGTCTGGAACCGCAGGTGTAGCAGAAATCGGCATCGGGCTCGACAGCGCTTCCGCACTCCATGCAGTAACGAACGATGCCCGAATCTCCCTCCATGATACGGGGAATGTCTCACTCAGATATGTTTTTATGTTTCGCGGGGGCCGAGGAAAAGTGTAGTGTGCCCCCGCTTTTTGTAGTTTCACTCCTTCTTTCCGAGCATCAGTTTGGCTACTTCGACATCCATACTGAGCACTTTCTTGAAGGGAAGGGATTTGGGCGGTTCGCCTTTGCTGAGGACGTTGTTGACGCAGGTGACGGTACCGTCGCGGTAGTAGCGCCCGGTGTTGAAAGTCACGTATACGCAGATGTCCTCGGTACTCTTGTCGATGTAATCGAAGGCAAAGGCCTGTGCTTCCTCAAGATCGGTGGTGCTGAAGACTATCTCGGTCTTACCGGCCTTCTCGCAGAATACGAAGTACGGCTCTACGGGGAGCATCATATCGAGTGCTTCCGCACCCATCTCCATCTTGGCCCAGATCTCATCGAAATCCTTTCCGGCTTTGACGCCCTTCACGAACTCGCATATTTTCTCCTTATCGTTCTTTACGAGTCCGACGCACTTGTCGTTCCATTCGATTGCCACAACATCGGGCTTGTCGCTTCTGTAGTTAACGACGTATTCGCCCAGTTTTCCTTTGGTAGAGTATGCGTTTACTTCGCTCATTTTCACACCTTGGTCAGGTTGATGAAAAATTGCGATTATCGTTTATTAAGCCATTGGCGTATAAATCCAAATGTACGTAATCGAGTAACAGGTTGGATTGGAAACAAGTTCAGAGCATGTGCATGCGGTAGATGCCACCGGTGCACTCGACCTTGATCTTCTCCCCGTAGAGTTCGGAGACCTTCTCATCCACCAGGAGTTCGGTCTTGGAACCGTCGGCGAAGATCTTCCCGTCGCGGATCATGACGACGCGGTCCACCTTCAGGGGGATGTCAGTCAGCTCGTGGGTGATCATGACGATGGAGACGCCGCTGTCGATGAGGATATCGAACATCCTGCGGAACTTGGACTTCATGACGATGTCGAGACCGGTCATGGGCTCGTCGAGGATGAGCATGCGGGGGTTGGTGATGAGCGCACGTGCGATGAGGGTGCGGCGCATCTCTCCGAGGGAAAGGCCCTCGATCTCACGGGTCAGAAGATTGTCGATCCCCATTTCCATGGCGCGCATGCGGATGAGTTCCTCCATCTCCGGACGGATCTCCATCCCGCGGAAGACATCGAGGCTTCCGAAGAAACCGGAACCGATGACCTCCCTGACGGTGGTGTGGAGGTCGAACTTGCTCTGGAGGTCCATGGAGACGACCCCCATTTTGCCCCTCAGCTCGAAGATGTCCCACCTGTCCTGGCCGAATATCCTCATGGAATAATCGCAGGAATCGTCGTCGTAGGGATAAACATCGCCTCTCAGAAGTTTCAGCAGAGTGGTCTTACCCGAACCGTTCAGTCCGATGATAGCTACATTCTCCCCGGTCTGGATGTTCAGTGTTACCTTGTCCAGTATGCGGTTCCCATTCTTGACCACTGACACGTTCTTCAGTTCGAGTGCATTCTCTGCCATTATCATCCCCCAAATAATAGATGTATAAAAAAATGGTTCGCAACCAATCCCTCCTACAGTACATCAAACCCCGGATAATTACCAGAACATTCCGATAACTATATTTTAGGAAGATTAAATGATGGGATGAATGAACCAACCAGTCTATGAAAAGCTGCACCAATTCACGGATCTGGGGGGACAGATGAGCCTGCCAGTTCACCAATATCTGCTTGACACGAACCCTTCGGTGATGTTCGCCACCGGGAACCATGCACAGGCGGAATGGATCCTCCCTCAGGTGAAATCCATCCTGGGATCGAGACCGCTCGACTATCTGTTCATATCGCATATGGAAGCGGATGAATGCGGAGGGATAGCACCCTTCCTGAAGAAGTATCCTCACGTGAAAGTGATTTGTTCCTCGTTCACCGCACAGGAGATAAAGGGATTCGGTTTCAACGCGGACACACATATCGTTGACGAAGGGAAGACCATCCGCATGGGCGACCTGGAACTGGTATTCTTCAGGTATCCCAGCGAGGTCCATCTCCACGACGGCATGCTTGTCTTCGAAAGGAACAGCGGGGTCTTCTACAGTTCAGATCTGATGTTCCACCACATCCTCAAGGGGGAGAAGGTGATCCGTTCCGAATGGGTGAAGGAGGTAGAATCGATCGATTCCTCCAACATCGCTGACGAGTCCCGCAGGGAGCGTCTGAAGAAGGATCTCCTCTCCATAATGCCGAAGTTCATCGCGGCCGGGCACGGTTCGTGTTCACTGGTTTGAGTCCACGAGTCTGCTGGTGTCGGCCCTGACAAGTTCCGGGAGATCCCCGAACATGGCGATCTTACCCCCGCAGCAGGCAAGACAACCGGTCACGCCCTCTACCGAGCCGATGGTCTCGCATGAAGGTGCGAGGGTGGACTCGTCCTTCACCAGATTCCCGAGGGCAGTGGCACAGCAATCCGCGAGGATGACATCGTCCGATAATACGGTGGAGACGTTGCTCTCACCGAGGGATACTGAAGGGCCGATCTTCTTCGACGAGGAACAGATGCCAATTATCCTGTCGGAAGCCAGTTCGAATGCCAGATTGTTGAATACCGGGTGGTCGGCGAAGATACCCACAGAACGTTTCTTCGGGGAATAGAAAGCGATGTCCCCTCCGTTCTCCACGACGGCTTCTGAGGAACCCAGTTCCACCAGGCGTTCGGCCACGAATGCCGCCACGGTGCCGGCGATGCCAGCCATGGGGCCTACTCCGGCCTTCTCGGAAGCCTGGCACATCCGGCGGATTACCGGTTCGTCGGAATTACGTACAGGGTACGGATCATAGGTGATGCCGAAGAAAGGGTCCTCGGCGATCTTGGATTCCACTATCCCCCTTACCTCGAAAACGGCATCCTCTGCGGACCTGATCAGGTCATCGTCGCAGAGGATGGTCAGGTAGGTCTCCCTGTAACGGAAGTAGTGTTTCAAATTACCAGCCTGAGCGCCTTGACCGAACAGGCGTCGACGCAGGAACCGCAGGCGATGCAGGTGTTGTAATCAACGATGATGTGGAAGTCTTTGTCCACGGTGATGGATTTGGTGGGACAAACCGCGACGCATGCTCCGCACTCCCAGCATTTGGCCTCTTCCTTGTGGATGTGGTTCACCATGGGTTCCACGTTGTAACCGCACTCCTCCACGCGGGCCATTCCTTTGTTGATCGTTTCCTCGTCCCCGGAGACGCTGAGGACCATGAACCCGCACCCGTCGCCGGTGATGTTGGCCTTGAGGACATTGGGGGTGAGGTCGAATTCCTTCACCAGGACATATGCGACGGATCCCTGGACGTTCGATTCGTTGTATGTTACTTTGAATTTCCTCTCCATGGGTATCACAACCAATCCTCTGTGAGTGTCTTGAGCTTGGCCTTCTTGGGGAACTGGAGGACGGGCTTGATGAGCTCGAACTCTCCGTTCTCTATCCAAGACTTCAGTTCTCCTGCAACTTTCCTTGCTCCTGACAGTGAGGAGAGCGAGGAGGTCCTGATCTTCTTGCCTTCGTATTCGATGGAACCGGACCTGAGCTGTGCGTAATTGTAGCGAGCCATCTCCTTCCTGCCGGTGTTCAGGCTGTAGTCGGTGAGCTGTGCGTAGATCTGCTCGTCGGTGATGCAGCATCTCTGCAGGATGTCCTTGTTCAGGATGGGGATGGGGATACCCACTCCGATGGCCAGGGAGATACCGTATCCGGTGATGTCCAGGCCGTGGACGAACTTGGGGTCCATCTGCTTCATGTCGCCGATGAGGGCGAGGGTCCTGGCACCGCCGATGGGCACGCCGTTGACCTCCTCCACATTGGTCTTGAACTGGGTTCCCTGCCAGCAGACGTATCCTTCCCCTCCCGCGAGGAAGATGTGGGTCCCCATTCCGATGGTCTCGAGGTGCGGATCGTTGAGCAGGGGCGAGAGCTGTCCCGCGGAACTGTATGTGGCGTTCTTCATCCTGGGGAGGAGTTTTCCCATGTAGGTGTAGATGGTCCTTCCCGAGGTGTTGGTGGCTATTCCGTAGTTCTGGTAGCAGTTCCTGGGATTGTACAGGTATGCCTCGTTGATGTCGTCGAGGGTGATGTGGGTGTCGATGTCCTTCCTCACGTAGCAGTCCGTACCGGGCCCCCATGCGTGGAGGTGGACGGGTTTGCCGGCGATGAGGTCCTCGATGACGTGGGCGCCGCCGTAACCCTTCTTGGGGTCCTCGGTGAGGGAGGTGGCTCCGATGAAGGTGTCCACCGCTGCCAGTCCCCCGTCGACGGGAACGTCGTTGAGGCGGATGTCGGTCATCCTGATGGGAGGCGATGCATGTCCGAAATTGAGGAACGCACCGGATGAACACATGGCTCCGAAGGTACCGGTGGTGACCACATCCACCTCTTCAGCCGCTTTCTCGATGCCTTTCTTCTTCACGACGTCGATGATCTCCTCTGCAGTGTACACCACCGCTTTCTTGGAGCGTATCTTCTCGTTGATTTCCTCGTAAGTTTTCGACAATTTACCATCCCACAATGAACCCGTGTTAAAACGAGCTCTGAATGGACAAAATATGCCGATTTCCTATTTAAAGTGATAGTTAAAAAATAATATTTTAATAATATAATATTCCGATAGTACATTTTTGAAGATGACCTGGCCCGCTATCAGACCCTCAATTTATTTGTACTACGGGGACAATTACCGCATGTTAGGCTTGGCCGGGGAGCTTGGCGTGCCCTACACCTGCAAACGTCATAGCAGGGGTGACAGTGGGGGGCGGCAGAGCTGAAGCGGCAGGCCCGCAAAGTAACTATGAGACTTTGTCCTGTAGAGTCGGCGTACCCGTTCTGCCCATCCGGAGGGATCGGCGTGGCGGGCCAATCGGGGGGACCGGGTCAGGCCCTGACGGGAGCAGCCTTACCTTGAACTACTGACGTTTACGGGTTAGCAGGGTTGAGAAGCGATGCGGCAAACCTGCATGCAGATGTGATGTCCACCCCCATGTGCCTAACACTTTTGGAAAAATTGGTAAAAGGTTTGACGAAAGTTTCACTCGACGGTGAACCTGTTCCCTTCGACCTTGACGTTGAGGGTCCTGTTTCCGTTGATCGGGACCTGGAAGGTCTCCAGTCTCTCGGAGCTGCCGACGGCCTTCTTGTTGACCTGCTTGATCTCCAGCTTGTGGGTGCGGGAGAGGGTCCGGAGCTCGATGCATTCCCCTCTTCCGGCGAATCCGATCTCCTTGTCGTCCCAGAAGATCATGAAATGGGAGAAGCTCCCCTTCAGGTCGAGGCAGTCCTGCGGGAGGTTGATCAATACCCTGAGGTAACCCTTGGGGATCTCGCCATCGTTGTTCTGCTGGGGGCGGGAAGGACCGCTTGATGCGGAAACCGGTCCTCTAGGGATACCGTCGTCGAGAGCTACGCTTTCGATCCTCCAGGTGATACGGAGCTTCTTGCCGCAGCTCGAACAGAAAACGGTCTCGCGGACTTCACCGTACTCGAAGGACTTGCCGCATTCCGGGCAGTTAACGGTGTAAGATGACATAATTGAGTATGTCGCTGCAACTATAAAAATTAATGAAAAACGCCCCCGAAGGGGCTGGTTATGGTTTTCCGCTCATCTCTGGGCGATGATGTAGATGACGTGCCATCCGAACTGGGTCTGGACCATTCCGAAGTCGCCGGTGTTGTAACTGAAGCAGAAGTCCTCGAAGGGCTTGACCATCTGACCGCGTCCGAACCAACCGAGGTCGCCACCCTGGCTGGCGGAAGGGCAGGATGAACGCGCCCTGGCGAGTGCGGCGAAGTCCGCTCCGCTCATGATCTGGTTGTAGATGTCCTGGGCTTCGGCCTGTGTCTTGACAAGGATGTGTGCTGCGCGTACTGATTGAACCATACTGCGGAATAATGATGGTGCTATAAAACCAATTCAGCGGAAAATGCCGGCCCGGAGGCCGGCGGTTTGGGATCACTCTATGGTGAAGTGGACGTCCCTCTTCAGACCGAGATCGGCGGCGACCTCAATGGCTTTGAGGGTGGCGCAGGCTACGGGGCAGGCGGAGTGCTGCAGGTGTTCGCTGGCGCAGATGTACACGGGGTTCTGGAGTACAGGCAGGGAGAACTCCGTGTAGGCCTCGATGGGTTTCAGGGCCTCTCCGAAACTCCTGACGAATTTGCAGTCGGATTCGATCTTCACATTGACAGTCATACCATCATCGCCCATCTCGGCGGTGATGGTGGATTTCAGCTGGCATACTCCGGGGTCGACTTTTACTGTGCAGGTACCCATTTTATCGGAGCCGTATCGTCCTACAGATATAAAATCGGGATACGAACGGACTCAGCGCCTGAACCCGCACGCCCTGCGGAAAGACCTGAGGATGTCCTGCACGCCTTCGGGTTCGAACATCTTCCCCCAGTAGAGGACCTCGTACATTATTCCAACGGATTCGAATTTGTAGAGGGTGTCCACGAAGCCGTTGCGGGAATAGAACGCGAGCCTGCGGTATCTCACGCTGACCAGTTTATCATCGACGTTGGGGGCTTCGATGCAGACGACGATCCTCCTCTCGGGGCAGTAGTTGTCCTTGATGAGGTCGGTGATATCCGTGCCGTATCCGCGGCCCCTCATGCTCTCCGTGACTGCCAGATAGTAGAGGTATGCGGTATCCTGGTGAAGATAGACATAATAGAATCCGATGAAGAGGTCTTCGCTGAACACCGCGGTGAAATCGGCCTTGCCGGAGGAAGCGACTTTGTGCAGGTCGGCATAGGGTACGCGCATACGACGGTCGAACGTCTCCTCGTACAGTTCCCTGCAGAAATCGTCTACGGCGGAGTCCTTCTCGACCCTGGTGAAAGTCAGCTCGCTCATCTTCTCTCGCCTGTATGAACCTCTTCATAATACTTAACTGTGGCCAGCATCTCCTGTTCGGTCACCGGGGAGTCGATATACATCGATTCGAACCAGTATCCGTCCGAGAGAATGTCGGTGCCTGTGGGATGCCACCCGTTACGGAGATAGAGGTCCCTGCGAGCCTTCCTTATGCGCAGCTCTTCCCCTTCGCCGGAGACCTTCTCCAGCACCAGGAACATCTTCCTGCGGCCTTTGGATTCCGCCATCATGGAGAGGATGTCGGTACCGTAGCCTTTGCCGCGCTGAGATTGCTCCACTGCGAGATAGACGAAGAATACGACATCCCGGGTCTCGAATGCGAATGTGAATCCCACGAATTCATCCGAATCATAATAGAAACGCAGTTTCCCGCCGTGGCCGAAAGTGCGCTGGATGTTCCCCAGCGGTATCCTCTCGTTCTCGGGGAATGCAGTCAGGAACAATCCGCGGAAATTTGGATCGCATACATCCTCAGTCTCCACTTCCTTCAGCATACCGGAAAGAACAGTTCGAATCTATATGCAAGTATTGGAAATCCGGCCCCTTTCCGGGGCCGAGCATAGAATTCGATTCCCGAGGTGAATCGCGGCACCTCGGGAACCGTGAAGACAGTTTTATTGGAAAACGGCCCCCTATGCACAAGCCCCCTGCACGGAACTGTGCGCCGTTCTCCTGCTGGTCTTCAATACTGATATTGCTTTGTGATATTTATAATTTAGGAATTCCTAAAATATTTTTGATATGGTTGCATCTCAAAATGTGAAATATAGTAAAGAATATCGGGTATCGATGATATCCGAAGCGGATTTCGAGGACGAGGAGTTCGTGGGTTTGGAACTCGCAGGTGAGGAAGGTAGCAGCTGCACCTTCTCCAACTGCACGTTCAGGAACTGCCGCATAGAAAGATGCACGATGAAGGCTTTCCGCTTCAACGGCTGTGTCTTCCAGGACTGCAGGATCATCAACAACCGGTTCGTCAACTGTACCGCCAGGGAACTGATCCTAGACAGGTGTGCTCTGATAGGCGTGATTTTCAAGCAACTATCCTCAGCAGGACTCGGTTCTCCCCTCGATGCCGCCACAGGATGCACACTCAAGTTCTGTCAGTTCGAGAAGATGGAGATGCCGAAGACGAGCTTCCGCGAATCTGACATACTCGAATGCAACTATACAGAATGCGACCTCTCCGGCTCCAATTTTTCCGGATGCAGGATGGAAGGAACCGAATTATCATTCTGCAACGTCTCCAATGCGGATTTCAGGAATTCCCGCGGGTACATCGTGAACTTGAAAAATTGTAATGCCAAAGGGGCATTGTTCTCGTTCCCCGAAGCGATACATCTCCTGGATGTCTTCGGAGTGAAGATTTCCTGAACCGATCAATCTTCGATGGTTTCGAGGTAGAACGAGACGGGTCTGAAGCCGTCATCACAGCTGATCATGGCAGAATGCGGGTCCTTCATCCAACTGTCGAAGAAATTCCCTCCGCCCTCTGCCAAGGTTTTAACGTATGGGAACATGATCCTCCAAACGGGTTCGCAGATCCCTTCCGGCCTCTGAGCGTTCTGCGATATGAATGTCATGCCCACCTTCATGTCACAGGCATGTTCGAGAGGATTCTCATACAGTTCGATGAGATCTCTGTGTTCGCACATCTTCATGACAGTGATTTTAACGGTCTTCATGAATTCCAATCCAAGCATTTGGGTGAATGGGATTATACATTAAAAATAGAGGGTTGAGATTGACAAAACGGTAAAAATCCCCTTCACTTTAACAACGATTTCGTGTTTTTGCAGATTAATCGTAGAAAACGAGCGTGTTTTTGCAGATTAATCGTAGAAAACGAGCGTGTTTATGCAGATATTCATATAAGTGGAATGTAATATGCAATCATGTTCCACCGTAAAATCCTTTCAAAACTTCAGTCCTGGAAAGACCGCAATCACTGTTGTCTGATACTGAAAGGGCAGCGCCAGATAGGGAAAACCACGGTAGCGGAAGAGTTCGGAAGGATTGCATACGACAATTTCGTTCTTCTGGATCTGTTTAAGGAGCCCATGGCTAGGCGGATCATGGAGGAGAATGATACGGTTGATGAACTGGTTGATGCCATCAGTCTGTACAAAGGTGTGGACATTCATCCGAAGACGAGCCTGATTATCCTCGACGAGATACAGGAATCTACCAAAGCGAGGTCCAAACTGAGGCTGTTTTCTGAAGATGGCAGGTATGATGTTATAGCAACCGGATCCATGCTAGGTGTATCCGATGCCAGACTTGGAATTTACAAGAAAAACGTGAATCCTGACCTGTTACCTGTGGGAACGGAGGAACATCTGATGATGTATCCGATGGATTTCGAGGAATTCCTTCTTGCCGTAGGCATGAAACAGAAGGACATCGATAAGGTCCGCGATAAGATAAGAAAGAGAATCGAACTCACATCTACGGAGTTAGAGGTGTTCTCAAAGAGATTCTCTATTTACGAAGTTGTTGGGGGAATGCCAGCAGCAGTCAGTGCCTTCGTGGAGGGGGGTATTAATGCTGCTATGCATGTACTAGATAGGATAAGGGCGACATGTGTGAACGATATTAATCGTTACAATGCCGGTGTAGATGCAATCAAGACACAGGAGTGTTTCGAAGCCATCCCAAGGCAGTTATCGGATACCAACAAGCGTTATATGTATTCCCGCATCGACAACGGTGGATCGCGCAGTTCCGGTGAGAAGTATCGTGAGAATCTCCTTTGGATCAAATATGCAGGATACGGGATATTCTCGTATGCGCTCACCGGTATCAGAAGACCTCCTGAGCGTTTCACGCAGAATGATGTGTTCAAGGTGTATCTCTCGGACACGGGGTTGCTGATGAGTATGATGGGCCCTGATTCCCAGACAGCGATTCTGGCAGGCGATACCGACCACGATTTCGGTGCGGTGACGGAGAATGCCGTCATGTCCTGTCTCCATCGCACGGGATATATGATATCTTATTACAGAAGGACCAGCAAGACCGATAAGATGGAGATCGACGGAATCATAGATTGCAAAGGGTTGATCTGCATCGAAGTCAAGACCGGCTCGGAAAGGAGTTATCCATCGCTCAGCAAGACCATAGGGGACGTAAACGTCTCCCGCAGAGTGATCTTCGAGAAAGGGAATGTCGTTATGACTCCTGACGGTATAGAGCATTATCCGCTCTTCGCGGCGGCATTCGTTTTCCCCGAGAATGAACGCGAATTGGACG
>CAMNNR010000026.1 GCA_946545675.1 uncultured Thermoplasmata archaeon
CTGCGGTAGGCTCGTTGATGATACGGACGACGTCGAGTCCTGCGATGGCTCCTGCATCCTTGGTTGCCTGCCTCTGGTTGTCGTTGAAGTAGGCAGGGACGGTGATGACCGCTTTGTCGATGGGCTCTCCGACAAAGGCCTCTGCGTCCTTCTTGATTTTGGAGAGGATGAATGCGGAGATCTGCTGGGGAGTGTACTCTTTTCCGAGTGCGGTTACCTTCTCGTTGGATCCCATCTTCCTCTTGACGTTCTTGATGGTTCCGTCAGGGTTGGTGACTGCCTGCCTCCTTGCGGGCTCTCCGACAAGGAGCTGACCGTCCTTGGTGAATGCGACGTAGGACGGGAAGGATTTCCCTCCTACACTGGTCCCCTCAGCGCTGGGGATGATGGTGGGCCTACCTCCCTCCATAACGGAGGCGGCAGAGTTACTGGTTCCGAGATCGATTCCGATGATTCTAGACATATTCTTTCACCTCAATTCTGTTCTTCTGCAGTTTTCTCATCCTGCACAGGAGCCGCTTCCTGCTCCTTCTTCTTGGTGACGACGACCTTCGCGGTCCTGAGGACGCGTCCGTTCATCATGTACCCCTTCTGGTACACCTGCGCCACCTGGTTGTCCTCTTCCCCTTCCACGACCATGAGAGCCTCATGCATGTTGGGGTCGAAGCCTTTGTCAACGGGCACTTCGGTCACTCCCTGGTTCTCCAGGATCTTGACCAGATTGCCCCTGATCGCCTTTATTCCCGATACGAAGACACTGTCCTCCTCGGGTGCTGTTTCCAGCGCCTTTCCCAGGTCGTCGGAGATGTTCAGCAGCTCCGAGACCAGATTGCTGGTCGCGAACTTCCTGTACTCGGCGTTGTCCTTCTCAATCCTCTTGCGGTAGTTGTCGAAGTCCGCCTGCACGCGCCTTGCCAGATCGAGGTACTCCTCGGCCTTGGCCTTGGCCTGCGCCAGCTCCTCGTCCTTCTTGGAGACCTTGGGCTTTGCCTGCTCGGCCTCCTTGGGGTTGGAGGATGCATCCTTCTCGGTTTTTTCTTTAGACTTATCAGTCATACTGTACCACTTTTGAGAGTATTAGAGAGGGGTTGGGGGCCGAAGCCCCCAAGGTTTAGAAGCTTCAGTCCGTTCCGGGCGCACCGGCGGGTGCAGGAGTGTTCTTGGATGCGATGACGTCGTCGATCCTGAGGATCATGACAGCCGCATCGGTTGCGGAGTTGATTGCCTGTTTTCCGATTCTGTAGGGCTCGATGACGTTGTTCTTCAGCATGTCCTCGACCTTTCCGGTGAAGGGGTTGAGTCCAGCATAGGTCTTTCCGGCCTTGTGCTGCTTCCTCATCTCGATCACGATGTTGATGGGGTCGAGTCCTGCGTTCTCCGCAAGGGTGGTGGGGATGATCTCGAGAGCGGATGCGAATGCCTCGATGGCGATCTGCTCCCTTCCGCCGACAGATGCTGCGTAGTCTCTGACCTGCATGGCGAGCTCCATTGCGGTGGAACCTCCTCCGGTGCAGATGAGACCGTCCTCGATAGAGACTTTGACGACGGACCATGCGTCCACGAGAGACCTCTCGACCTCGTCAGCGACGTGGTTGGTTCCTCCCCTGACGAGGATGGAAACGGTCTTGGGGTCCTTGCAGCCGGTGACGAAGGTCATCTGCTCGTCGCCGACGAACCTGAGCTCGACGGTGTCTGCTGCTCCGAGGTCGTCTGCGGTGATCTCAGCAATCTTGGAGATGATGTTGGCGTTGCAGGATTTTCCGAGCCTCTCCATATCGGACTTCTTCACACGGCGGCAGGCGTAGATGCCTTCCTTGGCGAAGAAGTGCTGTGCGAGGTCGTCGATTCCCTTCTGGCAGAAGACGACGTTGGCTCCGGCCTTCTTGCATGCGTCGACCATGGCCTTGAGGGTGTTCTCCTCTTCCTTGATGAACTGGGAGAGCATCTCGGGGTCGGTGATCTGGATCTTTGCGTCCATCTCGGGCTTCTTGACTTCAAAGGCACCGTCGATGAGAGCGATCTTTGCGTTCTTGACGAGCTTGGGCATGGTGGGGGAGACAGGCTCCTTGTCGATGATGAGACCCTTGACGAGCTCGGACTCTTCCATGTTGGCTCCGGCCTTCTTGACGGTCTGGATGTTCTTCAGGTTGGCGAAGTACTTTCCTTCGTCGTCCTTCTCGATGATGGTCTTGACTGCGTCGACGACCATCTTGGCGAAGAAGTCCTTGGATGCGTTGACGGATTTGCTGTTCATGGAGATCTCTGCGATCTGGAGGAGCAGCTTCTCGTCGTCGATGGAGACTTTCTTGGAGACCTTCTTGAGGACTTCCTGTGCCTTGTCGTTGGCGAGCCTGTATCCGGCGGCGATGATGGTTGGGTGGACGTTGGAGTCAATCAGGTCGAGGGCTTTCTTGAGAAGCTCTCCTGCGATGATGACGGAGGTGGTGGTACCGTCTCCGACCTCTGCATCCTGGGCTTTGGCGACCTCGACGAGCATCTTTGCTGCGGGGTGCTGAACGTCCATTTCTTTCAGGATGGTGACACCGTCGTTGGTGATGACGACATCTCCGATGGAATCGACGAGCATCTTGTCCATTCCGCGGGGACCGAGGCTGCTCCTTACTGCGTCAGCGATGGTCCTTGCAGCGGTGATGTTGTTGAACTGTGCGTCCTTTCCTTTTTCTCTTTTACTTCCTTCTCTGAGGATAAGTACAGGTGCGTTACCCATTCCCATTGTGATTTCTCCTATGGATCCGCCTATAGCGGAAGATAGTTTGGTAATTGATTGTTCTTCTATATATAGTTATGTTTGGTTCACAACTGATGGTTATAAACACTATGGATGAATTGTTTTCACATTCTGGCTCATTGGGATAATCATCAATATTTGTAATAATTCTACATATTCCTTAAAAGGGTAATATTAACCCAATAAGGTCAAAATTTATGAAAGAATAGTACATCCGATACCGCAGAAGGATTGGAAAAAAAGATGCCTGCGGTCGCCCACAGGCGGGTAAAGTTTCAGTGGATGAACAGGAGTTCCCTGTACTTGGGGAGAGGCCACATCTGGTCGTCCACCAGGAGTTCGAGGGAATCCACGTGTGCCCTGATGCTGTCAAGAAGGGGCACGACCTTATCGTGATAGGTCACGGCGGTCTCGCGTCCCTCTCCGTCCTCGTCGAGCCTGGCGATGAGTGCCTCGAGTTCATCGATCTCCATCTCAGCACCGGTGATGTCGCTGGAGATGAGCTCGATGAGGTCCATCTGGGAGAGCGCCCTCTTCTTGAAGTCCCTGGCCCCGTAGATCTCCTTGAGGTTCTTGACATTCTCCAGAAGGACGTTCTGATACCTGATGGCAACCGGGATAACGTGGTTGGTCACGAGATCGCAGAGGGTCTTGGCCTCGATGGCCAGTTTCTTGCAGTAGATCTCCCAGAACACCTCCTTCCTGGACTGCAGTTCCACATCGGTCAGGACACCGGTGGACTTGAAGACCTTCAGGGTCTGCTTGGAAGTGTATTCGTCCATGCATACGGGCACGGAGGACTCGCAGTCGAGGCCGCGTTTCTTGGCCTCCTCCTTCCACTCGTCGGAATATCCGTTGCCGTCGAAGCAGATCGCCTGGCATGCACGGTAGGTCTCGCGGGTCTCGTCGAGGATTGCCTTGAGGGGTTCGGTTCCCTTCTTTATGCGTGCCCTGACGGCTGCGTTGAACTGCTCCAGCTGATACGCCAGGATGGTGTTCAGGATGGTGACGGATCCAGAACAGTTGGCGGATGAACCAACTGCCCTGAACTCGAACCTGTTTCCGGTGAATGCGAAGGGCGAGGTCCTGTTCCTGTCGGTGTTGTCCACGATGAGCTCGGGGACCTGCGGGATTCCGAGACTGTATCCTTTCTTGCCAGACAGTTTGACCATGTCCTTGGACCTGAGGAGCTCGTCGAAGGCCGCGTGGACCTGGGTTCCCAGGAAGGACGAGATGATCGCGGGGGGAGCCTCGTTGGCCCCCAGCCTGTGGGCGTTGGATGCGGTGAGGACGGACGCCTTGAGGAGGGCGTTGTTGTCGTATACAGCCTTGAGGGTGTTGGCCATGAAACAGAGGAACCTGAGGTTCTCCGTATCGTTCTTGCCGGGGGAGAAGAGTCCGATACCGCTCTCGGTACCGATGGACCAGTTGCAGTGTTTACCTGATCCGTTCACGCCTGCGAAGGGCTTCTCGTGAAGGAGGACCTCGAACCCGTGCTTCTCCGCAGTGGTCTTCATGATGGACATAAGGAGCAGGTTATGGTCGTTGGCGAGGTTGGAGGTCTCGTACACGGGCGCCAGCTCGAACTGGTTGGGGGCGACCTCGTTGTGCCTGGTCTTGGCGGGGATTCCGAGCTTATAACACTCGAACTCCAGGTCCTTCATGAACTCCAGTACCCTCGGGGGGATGGATGCGAAGTAGTGGTCCTCCAGCTGCTGGTTCCTGGAAGACACGTGTCCCAGGAGGGTGCGGTCGGTCAGCACGAGATCGGGGCGCTGGGCGAAGAGATCCTTGTCGACCAGGAAGTACTCCTGCTCCCATCCGAGATAGGAGTGGACGACCTCCCCGTGCATCCCCATGATGTCCAGGAGTTCGGATGCGGCCTTGGATACTGCGGCATCCGACCTGAGCAGAGGGGTCTTGTAATCCAGGGCCTCGCCGGTGAAGGATATGAAGACCGTGGGGATACAGAGGACATCGCCGATGATGAAGGCGGGCGAGGAGGGATCCCATGCCGTGTAACCCCTGGCCTCGAAGGTGTTCCTCAGACCTCCGCTGGGGAAGGATGATGCATCAGGTTCCTGCTGGCACAGCAGGGTTCCGCTGAACTTCTCGATGGATTCGTCGCGACCGCGGGGGTCGGAGAACGAATCGTGTTTCTCCGCGGTTCCGCCGTTGAGGGGCTGGAACCAGTGGGTGTAGTGGGTGGCTCCCAGGTCAAGAGCCCACCTCTTCATTCCCGCCGCCACGTGATTCGCCACGGACTTGTCGAGAGTGGCACCGCGCTCGATGGTCTCGTAGATCGCACGGCGGGTGTCCTCGTCCAGATATTTCCTCATCGCGGCACGGTTGAAAACGTTGCAGCCGTAGTACTCAGAGGTCTCCTTTCCGGGAGCGGCGACCTTGATCGGTTCCTTCGAGTTTGCCTTTTGAACTGCATCGAACCTGGTATTTACCATATGGCTGTCTATGGGAGGTTTGTTAATATAATTTTCTAAAACCGATTAAAATACCAAACATATCATGAATACTGGATATTTTGTATCACAATTTCCATGTTTGTTAGATGAACGTCTATTATTTGCATCCAATATCGACGGGTAACCAACAATTGACGTTAACAGACTTAAGAACTTAACATCCCCATCTTTTAGTATTTGTTCGCACATTAATCGCGCAGTTAAAAGAGGTGACGAAATGGCACTGTTTTTCAAAGGTGGCGAACAGCTCTATCAGGAAGCATTGGACGCCATCGGCAGGAAGGACTACGATGCCGCCCTGAAGAAATTCCAGGATGCGAAAGAGAAGGGGTACGATCCCGACGGCCTGTGCATGGTCTACGTCTCGATAATCTATGTAGGGAAGAACCGCAACAACGTCCGTGGCTACCACCACCTGCTCGAGAACCTCCACCACACCAATGCCGGAACCATCAAGTTCGGTCTCACCAGCTTCGAGACGTCTGACCTGGCGACTGAATGTGAGCTCGCCATAATGGAGATCGAAGCATCGAACATGAGCAAGGACGACTACGTCAACAAAGGGAACCGTCTGATTGAGGTCGCCGGACAGTACATGTCACGCATCGGTGAGAAGAACCTGAAACTGGATGAGATCTTCAAGGGCAACACCATCGCCACTGGCAACAGGGAGGCGCTCATCCTCCAGGCAGAAGCCTACTCGATACTCGGAAAGGGATACGTGCGCACCGACCCCAAGATGGCCGCGGAATACATGCAGATGGCATACAACTTCCGCAAACAGCTGGGAGACTCCGGCGACGAGGAGATGCAATTATCCCAGAACTTCGCCAGGTCCGCCACCTGCTGGATCTGCGGCAGGCCCGCCAACGGACAGGGCATCCATTTCATGGCCATGAGGGCGGACATAGAGCCCGTCTTCCAGAAGATGACCGATAACGATGTCGTGAAACCCATATCCGACGACAGCAGGAGCGTCTACGTATGCATGCCCTGCTACACCGCCATATCCAACAGGTCCGACGAGGTCTCCAGGGTCTACTACGAGAGGGCATTGGCAGACATGAGGGCCATGGAGGCCAGACTTCAGGCCGAGATCTCATCGCTGAGGTTCAGCATGAGCATGAACAGGAGATGAGACCATGGAAGACATGCAGGCCCTGAGATGCAAATACTGCGGCGCGCCCCTCGACGAGGCCGCCGTGAAGGGGGACAGCCCCTACGTGACCTGCTCCAGCTGCGGAACGACACAGCAGAAGATCGATGCGCAGGCATACCTCAACCAGCTCATGGGGCAGGTACGCTCGTGGGTCAACCAGGCCATGCCCGGAGGATTCTCCGCGGCACAGAGCCAGAACGTCGACAGCGTGGCAAGGCACAACATCTTCATGACCAGTTTCAAGCCCCGTATCGATATGGAGTACACCTCTTACAAGTTCGGGATGAACAGCCTGCTCTCGCAGGTGATGATGGTCATGCCCTTCGCGGTCAACACCAGCCTCAAAGCTAACCACACCTCGACGCAGACCTTCGAATTCGGAGCGAAGATGAACGAGATCTCCCCGCTTGCGGTGAGCGACGAGACCTCCCGTCTCATGACAGAGGTCAGCAAGACCACGGATGCCTATGCACTCCTGATCAACAACTGCGAACTGGTCCGCGAGGACAAACCCGGCAGATATGTTCTGATGGCCAACAACTTCACCACGGCGGCGCAGGACTTCTCCAAAGTGAAAGAATACGAACCGGCACAGCTCCGCTTCGAGGGTCTGGCACTCCTCTGTATGGGCTGCGAGAAACTGCTGAACGGGGACGTGGCCGGATCGTTCGGACACTTCAATGCGGGAAAATCAAAACTCCAGGAAGCCGCGGCGAAAACCATGGGCAACATCAAGGTGGCCATCATGGGCCAGGCCGTCAACCAGGAGATCAAGCAGGCCGATGCCCTCATCGAGATGGCGAACTACGTCAACAGCATGGGCGGTTCCAAGGAGGTCTTCGACGCGGTCAGGAGGATCCTCACGTACTCATACCCCGCCACCGGCAACTGGGCATTCATGCTCAGCAACCACGACAGGCTCGGCGAGATCTTCACCTACATGACGGAGGCGATCAAGGCCAAATCCGGCGGAGGCACCATCCCTATCGCAGCCGGCCCCGGGGATCTCCTCGTCCCATTCTGGCATATCAATCTCAAATACAGTTTCCAGACGGGATCGCTATGGAAGAAGCACAGCGTGGAGGTCAGCGAACCCCTGCTGGTTCCGGCAGACTTCGTCATCGATTCGGACAGTCTCAACAACCCCCGCCATGCGGTGACCGATGTCTTCAGCATCAAGGGCTCCAACGGACTGTTCGCAGGTCTCACCGGCAACGAATCCAGCATCAGCAACTCCCTGGGCCTCGGGAACCTCATAGAATCCGCGGCGAACAACGGGGCGGCGGGAAGGCAGATTGTGGTACCGCTCAGCACCAGGAAGGAAGCGGAGAGGCTTGCGGAGAACTATGTCCAGGCGGTCGCCAGGGTGGAAGATAAACTGAAACTCAGCAACCCGGAGGTCATGGGCATGATCTACCTGCCGTTCTCGTACTCCGGGAACGTGCTGAAGGCCCCCGCGGGACTGGAACGCCTCGTCCCGGAAAGGGTACGCAGGACAAACACTCAACAACTCATCATCCTTAGGTGATAAAATGACAGAGAACACTGGAAAAGACTATCGCTCCCATCAGGCGGTGCTGATCTGCATACTGATCATCGCAGTCGCCGTGGCAATATTGCTGGCCGGATACTTCGGATTCAGCTGGACCGTAGCAGCGGGTGCATTCCTGTTCATCGCAGGACTCGCTGTGACAGGCATCGCACACGTACACAGCGACGCCCCTGACAAATTCGGACCCTCGGAGTCCGCATACCGCCTGGTGATCGGGACGGTAATCACGCTCATCGGAGCAATCGTGGTCCTTCTGGGACTCGGGGTGGACCTCGTGATTCTCATCGTGGTCCTGCTCATCGGAATCGCATTAATCGGCCTTGGTGCCGTTCACATCGGAAAGAGGACATCAAAATACTGAGGAATAGACATGGCAAACGAACTTGAGAGAAGCGCGGAAGAATCCATCGCCAAGAACAGGACCCTCGTAGAGAGGATATGCATGTACGTCCCGTTCTACAGGGGATACAAACAGAAAGAACTCCGCAGGGACGAGGACCGTGCCATCAGGGAAGTGGTCGCCAAGGTGCTCGAAGCCTGCAAAAACGATCTTGCCAACGCCGCCAGGGCCACTGTCGGCGACCTTGACGCCATGAGGGACATGGAGAGGATTAGGAGCAAAGTCGACCGCTACTGCACCGACGTGAAGAAAGCGGTGAACGGATACAGCGGCGTCCACGCCACGATCAAGATCCTCGAGAGCGAACTGGACAGGGTCATCTCCTGGGACGCTCAGCTCATCGACGATGTGGAACTGCTCAAACAGCAGACCGAGAACCTTCTCGCCAACATCGACAACAACCTGCCCATCAAGAGCGAGATGAGGACCATCGAGCAGACCGTGGATTCGCTCATCAACACCTACCGCGAAAGGGACAACATAATGAAGAACCTCAACGAGGAGGCTTGAAAATGGCATTCGGCAGCAAAGAACCCAAGACCAACGTGGTCACCTGGCAGAACCAGGGACCTGACGACATCATCTACGCATCGCCCTTCGACGACCTCAGGACCCTGACCTCCGTCACCGTCCCGGAGCACGCCGTCGCCCTGTTCGTCAGGGACGGAAAACTCGAAGGGGCCCTGTCGCCCGGAAGGCACATGATCACCACCAACAACATCCCCTGGCTGACCAAACTCTACCAGCTGGCACTTGGTTACAAGGAGACCCCCTTCAAGGTCAACATCGTGTTCATCTCCCAGAAGATGTTCAACGGGAAATGGGGCATCCGCGGAATGATCAAAGCCGCACAGGGATACGAGGTCCCCGTGACCCTCATGTCCAACGGAGAGTTCCAGTTCAGGATCTCCGACGTGGCAGTGTTCTACACCCAGATCCTCGGTGGGATGAGCAACTACTCCACCGGCAACGTGAACGCGCTGATGAAGAGCTTCATCAACGAGCAGATCACCCAGCAGCTTGCCCAGCAGTACTACATGGATGTCCTCCAGAACCTCGAGAAGGCCTCCACCACCACCAAGATCCTCATCGACCCCTACTTCCAGCAGAGGGGAATCGAACTCCTCTCCCTGAAGATCAACGAGGTCTCCACCACCGAGGAGGAGAAGGCCAAGATCTTCGAGTACCTCCAGTTCTCCTCCGCCAACGGAGAGTCCTTCAAGAGGTACGAGGTCATGGACAGGATGGCAGACGCCATCGGCGACTCCCAGGGAGGAGCGGCCATGGGTGCCGGAATGATGCTGTTCCCCCAGATGTACCAGCAGCTCAACCAGCAGCCCGCCCAGAACGCACAGGCACAGGTCACTAAGGTCATGTGCCCCTACTGCGGAGGTCTCAACACCTACCCCTACAAGTTCTGTGGCGAATGCGGCAAACCGAGCCCCCAGATGCAGCAGCAACAGCCTCCTGCACAGCCCGCCCCCACACCTGCTCAGCCTGCACCCTCCGGCGGAGCACCCGGAGCATTCAAGAGGTGCCCTTACTGCGGAGAGGACCTCAGCATGCTGAAGAAGACCCCGAAATTCTGCCCGTACTGTTCGGAAGAACTTTCCTGAACCCCCCTTGCCGGCCTTCGGGCCGGCCCATAATTTTCGAGGCTCGATTTGATGGAAGTACTCCTTGAGAAAACTATAGAGATAGCCAAGACCGCGGGACGCATGATGCTGTCCGCATCAGGTTTCAGCATAGACACCAAGGGAACCAAGGAGAACTACGTCACCACCACCGACCTCGAGATTCAGAAGTACCTCCGCAAGGCCCTCACAGAGGCTCTCCCGGGATCCAAATTCATGGGGGAGGAGGATGACCTTCCGGGCAATGTGCCAGAATCCTATTCCGAGCAGGATCTGATCTGGATCGTCGACCCCATCGACGGCACCTCGAACTACGCCCACGGGATACCCAACAGCGTGACCGCAATCGGCCTTGTGAGAGCGGGCGAACCGATCATGGGTGTGGTGTACCACCCGTATCTGGACGAGATATTCTTCGCCGAGAAAGGCAAAGGCGCATTCAGGAACGGGCAGCAAATCCATGTATCGAACCGCCCTGTCGGAAAGGGCCTTTTCTGCACCGCGTGGTCTTGTTACAACAAAGCCCGTGCCGCCCTCTGCTTCGACGTCTCGCAGCGCATGTACTCGATCTGCGACGACATCAGACGCACCGGGACCGCTGCCTACGAACTCTGCCTGCTCGCCAAAGGCGCGGCGGACCTCTACTTCGAAGTCAACCTCGCCCCTTGGGATTATACCGCATCCATGTGCATCCTTAGTGAAGCTGGTGGCGTGGCCTGCTCACAATACGGAAAGATCCGTACCGACCGCCCATGTCTCGTAATCGCAGCCAACACGGCTGAAAATCTCGAAATCATCAAGAACATTGTGGCCGAAGAGGCCGCCAAGCATCCTGAAGCAGGAATCACTTTTTAAGTTCCACATCAATTCTGCATGCATGGCAAAGACCCTTGAGGATTACGTTACCACCATCCCCGACTTCCCCCAGCCGGGAGTCATGTTCAGAGACATCACCACCATCATCCAGAACCCTGAAGGATTCAAACTGGCAGTGGATATGCTTATCGAGAAACTGAAAGGCGTGGAATTCGACTACGTGGTCGGCAGCGAATCTAGAGGATTCATATTCGGAGCTCCTGTTGCATATGCACTCGGCAAAGGATTCATCCTTGCAAGGAAGAAAGGCAAACTCCCCAGGGAATGCATCTCCGAGAGCTACGCGCTCGAATACGGCGAAGCCACACTCGAAATGCACAAGGATTCCATCCCCAAAGGTTCCAAGATCGTGATCATCGACGACCTCGTCGCCACCGGCGGAACCACCGCAGCGATCATCAAACTCATCGAGAGGCTCGGAGGATCCGTAGTGAAAATCGGGTTCGTTATCGAGCTGGAAGGGTTCAAAGCCAGGGAGAAGGCCCTGAAAGGCTACGACGTCTACAGCCTCCTTTCCTATCCTGGAAACTGAAACCACAGGGGGCGTCGCCCCCACTTTTTTGACGTATTGAATTACAGCCGCTGACAAAGTATAAGAAAAATAATCGCTTATTACGGGCGATGGCTAGT
>CAMNNR010000027.1 GCA_946545675.1 uncultured Thermoplasmata archaeon
TTCAAGGAATTCTGGAGAAGATGGCGGGCCTGAAGGGATTCGAACCCTTGGCCGTCCGATTAAGAGTCGGACGCTCTACCTAGCTGAGCTACAGGCCCCGTTGTAAGCCGACTATCGCCTCCTGCTAAATAAAACTATTGTCGCTGGGCAACCTCCAGCATGACGCACCCCCGGGTTTCTTTAAAAAATATATATTGCCCTAAGTAATCTGGGAGTTGATGAGCCAGTTAAGGGTAAGGGATTTGATGACCACCGAGGTCATAACTGTCAGGCCTACCGACACGGTTAGGCAGGCAGTCATCAGGATGGCAATAGACAACGTCACCGGCGCACCGGTGGTGGACAACAGGAACCACATTCTGGGAATCGTCAGTCAGACCGATATCCTCAAACTGATCCTCAAGTACCAGGACAAACTCGACAAGGAGGGCTCCGGACATCTTCTCGCAGCCCCTATGGACGTCAACGGCAGCATCGATGCGGTCAACCTGGCCAACAAGGACATCTCCGAGATGAAGGTCGAGGACCTCATGGTCCGCAGCACCCTCTGCACCACGCCCGATGCCGAGATCATCGAGGTCCTCAGGACCATGATGAAGCTTGACGTGGGTCGTCTTCCTGTCCTCGAGCAGGGCGTGTTGGTCGGAACCATCTCCCGTTCGGATATCATCTTCTACATATACAAGAAGAAGTCCTGAGCATGCTGGAAGTGCACGTTCTAGCCAGTGGCAGTGACGGAAACTGCACAGTCATACAGTATGATGACGAGGCGATAATGGTCGACGCTGGCCTCAGCTATTCCAGGACGCACAAGCTGATGGAGGCCGAAGGCATAGACGAGAGTGCCATCACCGCACTCCTCGTCACCCACGAGCATGCCGATCATGTGGGCGGGGCAGGTCCGATCGCCCGTAAGCTCGACATCCCGATCTATTGCAATCCCGCCACCTTCGGTTCGTTCAACCACGGCAAGTCGGAATATGTGATGACCCAGACACTGCAGAGATTCGGTGTGGGGGAATTCAGTGTCCTACCGCTTCCCACTCTTCATGATGCGGCCGATCCCAATGCCTACAACATCACCGTAGGGGGGAAGAACATCCTCATCGCCACTGACACCGGGGCATTCACCTTCCCACTCAGACAGGCCCTTGCTGATGCCGATTTCGCGATAGTCGAGGCAAACTACGACCAGAAGATGCTGAGGGACGGCCCTTATCCGGAATCATTGAAGAGGCGCATCGAGAGCGACCACGGGCACATGTGCAACGTCATCTCCGCAAAGGAGATCAAGGACACCGCCTCCAACGAGAACCGGAAGATCTTCCTCGGCCACCTGAGCAAGCACAACAACACCCCGGACATCGCACGCGAGACCGTGGCCCGCATCACCGGGATAAAACGTTACAAACTGGATTGCCTGGAATTCATGGGCGACACGCGCACCGTGGATGTTTAAGGTGCTACGGATATAATCTTGGCCAGGCCCCTGTTGACGAGCGCCTGTGCGAGTTCATTGGGGATGCGGACCACCTGCTCCTTTCTGAGAGAATAGTTCCTCAGCGGTCCTGCGAATTCGGGAAGGTCCTCCAGTATGCGGAGGGTGGAGAATTCGTTCTGCGGTTCAGGTTCGGGGGTATTCGGGGATTCAGCGTTCGGAGGCATCCTGTCGAGATCGTCTGCGGGAATCTCCTGCTCGTATTCCTCTTCCATCGGGAAGTCCTCGCTCTCCGGGACGATGTCGATATCAGCGGAATATTCGACGGGGGGTTTTTCCTCCGGTTCCTCCGTGGGGATTGGTTCGGGCACTTTTACCGGCGGGGCGGGGGCTGCAGGCTGCGGTACTTCCGCGGGAGCTTCCTCTGGGATGGGGATGGGTTCCTCGGTTATCCGGGCGTTGGTGTACTGGATATTGCCGCTGAGCCGGTTCAGGAGCGCCTTGTGGTTCTTGGAAAGTGCCAGTACGGCGTTGTAATAGTCCTTCTCCTCATCCGTCATGGCATCGATGGAGTGGGTTTCCCCCATGGCTCCGCGGAGAGCCATCTTGTTGATCTTCCCCATGCGCATATCGATGATCTCGTGGGAAAGCTGGACACCTTTCTTGCGACGGCTGTTGGTCTCTTCACAAATGAGGCTTTCAGGGTCTTCCCGGAGTCTCTGGTCGTATTCCCTCCGCTGTCTGCGCAGAAGGTCAGCCATGGCCCTGTAGAGGTCGGGCCGCACTTTCGTGAGCGATCCCGATTTCTTCTCGACGCGGTATATCGTGGAAAGTTCACTGATATCCATCACGTCGTCCGCAGAGCCCATACCTTACCGTAGAGGTTGCCCGTATTAATCAGTTGCCGACAGCGTAATGTATGCTGTTCTCCATGTGTTCCGCATGGACATTTCGGACGTTTGCAGGGTCAGGAAGGACTGTGTGGAGGTGGACCTTCAGGTCTCCCCGAAATCCTCCCGTTCCGGTATCGAGGGGATAGATCCCTGGAGGAAGAGGCTGATAGTCCGTGTCAGGGCGCCGCCACTGGAAGGCCGTGCCAATGAGGAGGTGGAGGAGGTCCTCAGCGAGATCACCGGCTGCAAGGCCCAGGTGACCGCCGGTCACACCTCCCGTCAGAAGACCGCCACCGTATGGGGCGACCCGGAGCGCATATGTTCAAGACTGAACGCGGGACTATGACCGAGGAGGAGCGGCTGGAAGCGATACAGGTGCTTCTCGAGAGGATATCCGACCTCTCAGTGGACCACGTACTCGTGATCGAAGGTAAGAAAGACCGCGAGGCCCTCAACTCGCTGGGGATATCCGGGGATATGTTCCTGGTTCAGTCCAGCGGAGGGCCGGTATGTGCCGCGGAGTACATCGAATCCCACGGAGGCAAAGCCGTTATCCTGACCGATTGGGACCGCAGGGGGGATACATTGTGCCAGCAGATCTCCGAGATGACAGGTAATAGCCCGGAAGTCGATACGCAGATACGCAGGGAGCTGGCAGGTCTGTGCAGGATGTACATCAAGGACGTGGAATCCCTGGACGCACTGTACGGGATGCTCTCGGGGAAGGTATATGAGCGGTAAACAGGATATGGTGCTCGGATGAAAGGCAAGTTCATCGTCATAGAAGGAATAGACGGTTCGGGAAAGACGACCCTGGCACGCAGGATAGCCGAAGCGGTTGGAGGTGCCGAACTGACATTCGAGCCCACCAGGGGCGCCATCGGGCAGGCTCTTCGCAGCGGCGCATACGGGGACATCCCTCCCGCAGCCGAGGCCCTGCTGTTCGCCGCGGACCGTGCGATCCATACCGAAGAGATAAAGAAAAAACTGGATTCCGGTGTCTGGGTCATATGCGACAGGTATCTCGGGTCCACCGTGGCATACCAATCCGCTTCCTTCGGAGACGCTGCCGATTGGGATTGGCTGCTGAGCATGCAGTCCAAATCCGTCATCACCCCCGATCTGACGATCCTCCTCGACATGGATCCTGAGGCAAGTCTCGGACGCGTCAACAGCAGAGGGGAGGAACTGAGCAGGTTCGAGAAACTGGATTTCCTCAGGAAGGTCCGCGAGGCATATCTTCGCCTGGCGGACATTCTTGACTACGAGGTGGTGGACGCCTCCGAGCCCCCGGATGCGGTGGCCGAAAAGGTCCTGAAAATCATGGAAGGGAAGGGATTACATGCACCCCAGTGAAGAGATATACTGCGAGAAGAGCAACAGACTCTCGGGCAAGACAATCGTACTCGGAATAACGGGAAGCATCGCTGCGGTGGAGAGTTTCCATCTGATAAGGGAGCTCATCCGTAACGGTGCCAAGGTGATCCCGGTCATGACCGAGGCGGGCGCCAAGCTCGTAGCGTCGGATTCCATAGAATTCGCTTCCGGGATGAAACCGATAATGGAGATCGGTGGACAGACCGAACACATCAAGTATCTCGGCAGCCGTTCCGATGCAGACCTGTTCCTCGTTTATCCGGCTACCGCCAACACCATCTCCAAGATGGCCAACGGCATCGACGATACCCCTGTAACCACCATGGCCACCGTCGCCCTGGGGGGCGGGACCCCTGTCGCAGTGGCACCGGCCATGCACGGGATGATGATGGAGAACCCGGCGGTCAGCAAGAACCTCGAGACCCTGGCATCCTGGGGGGTCAGCATAATCGGCCCCCGCATAGAGGAGGGACGTGCCAAGGTTGCTTCCGTCAGCGAGGTGGTCGCCTGGGCCATCAGGCTCCTGTCCAGGGACGATCTGGTCGGGAAGAGGATCCTCATAGTGGGCGGGCGCAGCGAGGAACCCCTCGATTCCATGAGACTCATCACCAACCGTTCCACCGGTATGATGGCTGTCGCTCTGGCAAAACGCGCATTCGAGCGCGGTGCCGATGTGGAGTTATGGATGGGCGGATGCGATGTCGTGCTACCGGATTACATCCCCATCCGCAGATATGCTTCGGTGGCGGATCTCATCGGTATGTTGGATGCGGTGGACCATGACATCGTCATAGTGCCAGCGGCATTAGCGGACTTCACTCCTGAAGACAAGGTCTCGGGGAAGATACCCAGCGACAGGGGCTTCGACATGAAGATGTCCCCCGTCCCCAAGGTGCTCCCGCTCCTCCGCGAGAAGTGCGACAAGGTCATCGGTTACAAGGCGGAGTCCAACCTGACCCGCGAACAGCTCGTGGACAAGGCCAGGAAGCGTCTCGAGCAGTACGATCTCTCCGCAGTGGTCGCCAACGACATCGATACTGCAGGCAAGACCTCAGCCTCGATGCTCCTGGTCACCAAGGACAAGGCAATCGACATCTCCGGCACCAAACCGGCAATCTCCGACGTGATCCTCAACTTCGTGTCAGAGAAGCTCTGAACATGGTATCCGCTTTCTGCCCGGGACACATCACCTGCTTCTTCACCCCTGCGGGAGACCTCTCTGCCGATTTGCTAAGCTGCGGTTCCCTGGGTGCCGGCATACGCACGTCCCTGGGTGCGTTTGCCGATGTTCATGAGCGGAGCGGTACGCGTACCGTGATGGACGGTAACGAGACCGACCTCCCGGTGACATCCCGCGTGCTGGAACTGTTGGCCCCGGGACGTGGATTCGACGTGTCCGTAGAGAACGGGCTTCCCTGCGGCGAAGGATTCGGGATGAGTGCCGCCGGAGCGGTGGCCGTGGCATTGGCCGTGGCCGATATCTGCGGAATCGGGAAACAAGAGGCGTTCGAAGCGGCACACAAGGCGGAGATCCTCGGTGGAGGGGGACTCGGCGATGTGTCCGCTTTGTACTGTCTGGGTCATCAGCCGGTGAGGGTGAAGGAAGGCATCCCACCTTACGGGGAAGTCATCCCCACAGGGGTGGAGTTCAAACAACTCACATTGGCGGTCCTGGGGCCGAAGATGCATACAGGCAGCGTACTCAGTGACCCTGTCAGGGTATCAGCGATCTCGAACGCCGGACGCAGGGCTGTCAAGGAATATCTCGTAAAACCTGACCTTGGAAAACTGTACGGACTGTCTAACAGATTCTCGGTCGAAGCTGGTGTGGAGTGTGCAGAGGTTTCCGATGCTTTGTCGAAACTTCACGCCGAAGGATATCGGGCCGCCATGTGCATGCTCGGGAACAGCATCTTCACCGATGCCCCCGAAACAGAAGCGGAATCGCTTCTCGGTCCCGGGGCGAACATCTTTTCCTGTTCGTCGACTGATAAGAGTGCCGGAATCACTCATAGAGTGTGAACAGCTGATCGTCACCGCCCACGTCGAAAAGACCGATCCTGGCCCCGCAGTCGAGCCATCCGTGTGCGTAGTTCACCGATGCGAATGCGGTGACCAGGTCTCCGCTCTCCCTGAAGTGTTTGGCATCGTTGTAATATGAGGTGGCCATCTCCAGGAAACTGTCCGCGAGTCTCTTGTTGAAGGAGCGGTCAGGGGCGGCAATCTTCAGTTTGTCGAGTGCCTTCTTCGTTATCGAGAGGTATCTGTCGATCTTCTCGTCGGTGATGGTGTTCTGCATACCACTGCATCGTCAACGTGCGATTTATCACTTGTCTGAGCTTCCCCGCTCAAGCACATATGTGCACGCGGGCGTGCGCAGATATATTACGGAGGACGTGATTGGAGCGAGTATGATAGTTATCGGTGGTTCCGCTTCCATGGACCTAGCCAAAGAACTGGCCGTGGTCCTTAACTGCACGTTTATACCCGCTACTACGACCTCATTCCCTGACGGAGAATGCTACACCAGGATCGAGGTCGACTCCCTGGACGATGACGTCGTCATCGTGCAGAACACCTTCCCTGACACCAAGATCATCGAGACCTTCCTGCTGCAGGATGCCGCCAAGAAGCTCGGTGCGAAGTCCATCACCCTGGTCATCCCCTACTTCGGATATGCCAGGCAGGACAGGGTGTTCAAGGCGGGAGAACCGGAATCCGCGAACATCATGTGCAGGCACCTGGACATGTGCTGCGACCGCGTGATCACCATCGATATCCACAAGGAGGCCACCCTCGACAATTTCACCTGTGCCCACAAGGACCTGAAGGCGGCCCCCGTCATCGCCGATTTCTTCAAGGACAAGGGCGTGGACATCATCCTCTCACCCGATATCGGTGCCGCAGGACGTGCGGAATGTGTCGGAAAGTGCATGGGTCTCCCCCACGACCACCTTAACAAGACCCGTCTCTCCGGTACCGAGGTGCGCATCCAGCCCGCCGAGGCCGACGTGAACGGGAAGAAGGTGCTCATCGTCGATGACATGATCGCCACCGGCGGAACCATCATCGCGGCGACCGCGGCTCTCAAGGAAGCGGGAGCGACCGAGGTATACGTCGCATGCACCCACGGACTCTTCATCAACAACGCACTGGAGAGGTTCAACGGAAGCCCCATCGATTCGGTCGTCTGCTGTAACACCCTCAACACCCCAGTGTCCCGTATCTCCGTGGCGGAACTCGTAGCCGAAGCGATCAAGGACGCATACGCCGGGAAGTGGTGAGATGCCAACCAAGGAACAGGATTTCGGCGAATGGTACAACGAGACCGTCGACAAGGCACAGCTCTGCGACAAGAGGTACCCTATCAAGGGAATGAACGTCTGGACCCCCTACGGCTGGAAGATCATGTCGCAGATCGACTCCTTCCTCCGCCGCGAGATGGAGGCCACCGAGCACGACGAGGTCTGTTTCCCCCTTCTCATCCCCGAGAGCGAGTTCAAGAAGGAGAAGGACCACATCAAAGGATTCGACGAGGAGGTCTACTGGGTCACCCACGCAGGACTCAACCCCCTGGACATCCGTCTGGTCCTGAGGCCCACCTCCGAGACAGCCATGTACCCCATGTTCTCCCTCTGGGTCAGGTCCCACCAGGACCTTCCCCTGAAGGTCTTCCAGATCGTCAACACCTTTAGGTACGAGACCAAGCAGACCCGTGCCTTCATGAGGGTCAGGGAGATTCACTTCTTCGAGTCCCACACCTGTCACGTCGACAAGGAGGATGCGGAGAGGCAGGTCGCCCAGGATGTGGAGATCGTCGACGCGGTCTGCCGCGACATATGCATCCCCTATTCACTGCTCATCCGTACCGACTGGGACAAGTTCCCCGGAGCGTACTACACCGTCGGAATCGACACGGTCATGCCCAACGGAAGGACCCTGCAGATCGGTTCCGCCCACTACTACAGCACCAACTTCTCCAAGCCCTACAATATCACCTACGAGACCGAGGAAGGGGAGCACGTATACGCCCACCAGACCACCCTCGGTATGACCGAGCGTCTCCTCGGAGCCGTCGTCGGTGTCCACGCTGACGATGTCGGCCTCAAGCTCCCTCCGGGAATCGCACCCATCCAGGTCGTCATCATCCCCATCTTCAAGAAGGACAACGCGGACCAGGTCCTCGCCGTGTGCAGGGATGTGGCAGCCCAGCTCAAGGCCGCAGGCGTCCGCACCAAGGTGGACGAACGCAACGACAGGCCCGGAAGCAAGTTCTTCGACTGGGAGATCAAGGGTGTTCCCCTCCGCTTCGAGATCGGAGGAAAGGACATCGAGAACGGAGTCGTCACCTTCGCCCGCAGGGATAACGGAGAGAAGGGAACCATCGCCCTGGATTCCGTCGCCGATGGCTCCAAGATGGTGCTTGACATGATCTCCCACGACATGCTGGAAGCGGCCAAGGCCAAACAACAGGGTTACATCAAGGAGATGAACGACATGTCCGCCGATTCCATCCCAGAAGGACAGATAGTCAAAATCGGCTGGTGCGGCTGCGAGGAGTGCGGCCACAAGTTCGAGGACAAGTACGACATCAAGATCCTCGGAACCCCCTACAGGCCCGAGGAATGGACCGGCAAGTGCATCGTCTGCGGAAAGGAAGCAAAACCTGCATACGCCGCACGCACCCTCTGAATCCTCGGTGAAAGCATATGGCATTCCAGCAGGGGGAATCCCTCTACCTTCAGGGAGAGGATGGGAAAAGGTATTGGTTCAGATATGACCCAGGCATGATAAAACTGGGCGGTATGGGAACCATCGACGGAAACAGGTTTGCCGGCCTGGAGGACGGCGATATGCTCGAGGTGGCCGGCAGGAGGTTCAATGTGTTCCGTCCCGGGGTCATCGAGATGATTTCATCTCTGGACAGGGGGGCACAGATCATCACCCCCAAGGACGCATGTGCCATCATCATGGAATGCGACGTCCACGCCGGTAGCAGGGTCGTCGAGGTCGGAGCGGGTTCTGGAGGTCTCACTACCGCACTTCTGCGTGCTGTCGCACCCAGCGGCCACGTGCACACAGTGGAACTGAAGGAGATGAATGCTGAGAAGGCCCTGAAGAATGTGAGCCGTGTCGGACTGGACAAATATTGGTCATATCAGATCGGAGATGCCAAGACCGTTGCCGTGGATTTCGATGACGCCGACGTCATAACCACCGATATGCCAGACGTCGAAAATGCGCTCGACAATCTGGTCCCCCATCTGAGGAACGGGGGTCGTTTCTGTGCTTACGTCCCCAACTGCAACCAGCTTGAGAATGCGGTGAGGGCCCTTCGCGACAAAGGGTTCACCGATGTCCGTTCGATGGAGATTCTTCGCCGCGGCATGGATGTTCACCCCGGAGGAGTGCGCCCTTCCTTCGAGATGCTCGGACATACTGGTTACCTGACCTTCGCCCGCAAGAGGTCCTGTTAAACGGTTTAATATATCGCGTGCGTATGTGTACGCGATGACAGTAATCGATATCAGGATCGAGCTCAAGAAAGGGGTCGCTGACCCCGAAGGAACCAATACCAAGAAGACCCTCGAGTCTCTCGGTTTCAAAGGTATCCAGTCCGTCAAATCCGTGAAGATGTTCGAGGTCGAACTCGACATGCCGGAGAAAGAGGCAATCGCCGCCGGAGAGGAGTATTGTAAGAAACTCCTTGCAAACCCCGTCGTCCAGAGTTACAAGGTTACCCTGAAGTGATCGCATGTCTGCCGAAGAGCGTATGGTCAAAAGGACCGCGCCCTACGACCTGTGCGACATCAGGATCAGGGACGCATCCGATAAGGAGCTGGAGGACATCTCCTCAGCTCTCAGTCTCGGTCTCTCATTGGATGAGATGAAGGCCGTCAGGGATTATTTCGTGAAGGAGGGCAGGGAAGCTACCGACGTGGAACTCCAGTCCCTTGGTCAGGCATGGTCCGAGCATTGCTGCTACAAGAGTTCCAAACCCGTCCTGAAGGAGTTCGTCTTCGGTATCGACCGTGAGGACGTCCTTTCCAGAGGAGATGCGGGATGCATGGTCTTCGACGACGATTACGCATACGCACTCAGGGTCGAGAGCCACAACCACCCATCCGCCATCGAACCCTACGGAGGTGCCGCCACCGGTATCGGCGGAATCGTAAGGGACGTCATCTGCATGGGTGCACAGCCCATAGGATTGGCCGATCCCCTCTGCTTCGGTTACCCTGACAGGGAGGGCGAGATGCCCCAGGGTATCAAGCACCCCCGCTATCTGATGAGCGGTGTGGTCTCCGGTATCAGGGACTACGGAAACCGTATCGGAATCCCCACCATCACCGGCGGTTTCTTCTTCGATGAGAGTTACACCGGCAACTGTCTCGTCAACGTTTGCTGTCTGGGTATCGTCAAGAGGAAGGATCTGCTCAACAACTTCGCATCCGCCCCCGGCGAGATCATGATCCTCTTCGGAGGACGCACCGGAAGGGACGGAATCCACGGAGTCAACTTCGCTTCCAAAGACATCACCGCCACCTCGGAGGACGACTCCAGGGGAGCTGTCCAGCTCGGGGACCCCATCACCAAAGAACCTGTCATCCACGCATGTCTCGAGCTCGCGCAGAAGCACCTCGTCACCGGAATGAAGGATCTTGGAGGAGGAGGTCTCAGCTGCGTCGTCGGAGAGATGGCAATCGAGAAAGGCTGCGGAGCCGACGTGGACCTGGAGAAGGTCCCCCTGAAAGAGGCAGGACTCGCACCCTGGGAGATCTGGGTGTCCGAATCCCAGGAGCGCATGATGTGTACCGTCAAGCCCGAGAACGTCGATAAGGTCATGGCAATCTTCGACCTCTGGGACATCATCGCCACTCCTGTCGCCAGGACCACCGACACCGGTCACACCCGTCTGTTCTGGAACGGCGAGAAGATCTTCGATATGGATATCGAATTCCTCACCGGCGGACCCGTATACAACAGGCCTTACGATATGCCCAAGGTGTCCTCCAAGGCTGACGAGAAGTTCCCCGAGCTTCCCGCCCTCAGCGAGGTGCTCCTCAAGCTCCTGTCCGACCCCAATGTGGCATCGAAGGAATGGGCCATCAGGCAGTACGACCACGAGGTCCGTGCCAGCACCGTTCTGCGCCCCATAGTCGGAAAGCTCAACAAGGGTGGTCCCGGAGACGCTTCCGTCCTCATGCCCGTGCCCGGTCGCTGGAAAGGACTGGCGGCCGCTGTGGGATGCAACCCCTGGTTCACCAAGGCCCACCCCTACAGGGGAGGAATGGCCTCTCTCGACGAGGCGTACCGTAACGTGGTAGCCGTCGGTGCCAGGCCCAATGCGTTCACCGACTGTCTCAACTTCGGAAACCCCGAGAAGCCCGAGAGGCTCGGAGAGTTCAGGGAAGCCGTCCACGGAATCGGAGACTTCGCCAAGGAACTCAACATCCCCATACCCTCCGGAAACGTCAGTCTCTACAACGAGGCTCCCGGAGGAG